>USNG01000032.1 GCA_900556025.1 uncultured Mycoplasmatota bacterium | reverse complement strand
GAGGTGGAATATGACCGTAGATGAAACTTTAAAATTAATCGCACAACAATGGTGCTAATGTTACATTAGTTGCAAAGTATTTAGGGCATACAAAAATCGAGGAGACTCTAAATACATATTCTCACATGTTTAGTACCACACTCGATTCCGTTGTTTCAGTTATAGATAGCTTAGAAGAAAAATAAAACGGTGAAGAATTACCGCTTTTTTAATCTAAATAAACAAATGATTGGGGAACATAATTAATTCCTATATCATATAGATTTTTAGGTTTATCATAAATCCTAATTTTGCCTAATTTATACGCTATTGCTGTATTTTTATTTTTATAATATTTATTATAAAAGTCTTTTGTTATTCCAGATTCATTTTTTGTCATTTCCCAAAGCTTTTCAGGATCTTCCTCTAATATTTCTTTAATATCAACCTCAGCAACAACCTTCATAATTGGTGATGTAGAATAAATAATCATCTTATCAATGTTATTTCTTTTAGCCTTTATTTTTCTATACTCATATTTTTTTCTTCCAGCTAAAATTTCATCAACATATTCAGGGTTTATAGGCATTAATATTTTACACATATAACATCTACCTCTTATTATAATAATATTATATCATAGATTTTTAAATTATAATAGAACTATCTACATTTCCGATATCTAATACTTTTTCAAACTGCTCTTTTGTTATTTGTTCTACTCCACGTGGAACATCATTAAATATTTTGTTTTCTAAACAATCATTTAGATTTATTTTATTATCCAAAGTTGTAATATAGGCAAACTCAATAACATACGTAATATTGATTTTGTTAATATAATGATTTCTTATATCTTCTTCTGTATAAACCGTTTTACCAGAAACTTTATTAACTAAATCGTCAATATTAGTAGGTGTATAAATATCGGTAACAACACCAATTGTAGTTAGTACACTTGAGTATTTTGCTGGGATAAAACCTTCTTTTGTTCTATAAAAGACAAGATTATCTCCTATATTTGGTTTTTGTTTCCAACCAGCAGCTGTAATATAGTACTTTTTAATATCATACTCAACTGGCATGTGAACATTTTTATAAGATTCTTTTGAAAGCTTTGAATCAGGGAGTAAATATGTATGGTATTCGGGACAAATAGTAATAATATAAGTATCACTGTTTTTATCAATATATGGATAAGATTTTAATGGATCTGCTTTTATAAACTTTTTGTTCATTGATCTAACATAAACCAATTCTCTACCATTTTTCTTTCCATGATAAGAAAAACCAAATCTTTCAAAATATTTTATAAGAGTTATCTTTTCTTCTGTATCATCAAAAATAGTTACATATATCTCATCTACATGTGAATAAATTGCTTGATCAAAAATTATTTTTATAAATCTCTCCCCAATTTTTTTCTTTTTAACATCAACTTTAAATGTAGAAATTTTAAGCTTTCTATTGCTTTTCATGGTTGGAGAGATATCAGAATAATCTTCACCTATTTCTTCGTTCTTTAGCATAAGCATTGCTAGTAGTGTGGCATTTTCAAAATAACAATATGCATCCTCATTTTCTTTAGACTCAAACCACTTTTCAAATCCAGGATAACTACTTTTTAAGCCATCAAAAAACGAGTCATTAATATCAAGGTTCCCAGCTTTAATTTTATTTATATTTAAAATATTATGATTTACTTTTTTATCTATTTTATTTTTATATAAGAATTCATCAATTTTTTGAACCTTATCAGGTATTCCTAATGCAACAGCTTTCAATTTGATTTTTTTATCTTCAGTAATTAACAAATCTGCCTTACCTGTGTAGACATCAGATAATATTAAACTATCAATTTTATCATTTTTAGTTTTATCTTCATCTTTAAATTTAGTTTCAATCTCAGGACAAATAGTTTTACAACTTATTTGAAGCATATTATATGAATTTAGTCTATTTAGTAATATTTCTTTATGATTCCCTTGTATATTCTGGGTTATTTCTGCTTTTATAATTGGACTAATGTATTTTTGCATTTGCATATCATTATCAATTATTTTAAATAATTCTCCTATTCTGGCTTTTGATGAATTATTGCTTTCTCTATAAACAACAATATTTGTGTCAAGTAATATCTTCATAATAACCCTCCTAATTAAGGACAATTATACCACATTTTTTCATTTTTATCGTACGCAAATCGTACGCAAAAAAGCAAAAAGCCCGTAAATACTGGCCTAAATCAATTCCAATTTTTCGTTAAATGTGGCAGGGAATTTTTCCTATTTACTAATATATCAATTTTTTCATATTACACTTCATTTTTTATATTTGATTTTATCCAATTAATATCTTCAATTGATTTATGAATGTTAAACATTCCATTTCCTATTGGATAAAAAACTACATAACAATCATATTTTTTTCCATTTATTTCTTTTATAAATTTCTTTTTTCTAACTTCAGAAACAGATATTTTTTCTTCTAGAAATACTGAACCGACTTGATTACCGAATAATATTATTACTTTTGGATTAACAATACTTATTTCTTCTTCTAATAAATTTAAGTATTCTTTATATACTTTATTAGGTACAATTCTTGCATCTAATTGAGTACATTTTCCTAAGTTAGTAATATAAACTTTATTATTTTTTACCTCATCATATACTTTTATAGCAAAGTCTTTAGTCCATTCTGAAGATTTTTTATTTTTAATTTCATTATAAATGTTTGTGTCAAATAATGAGGTTTGTACAAACAAATTCCATATATTTTTTGTTCCAATCCATGGTGATTTTGGACCATTCCATTCTTTACTTGAAGCAATGTTTTTAGATGTAGGATTCATGAATACAAAACATATATCAGGATTACTTGAAAGTCCTCCGAATGTTATAGCATCTAAATTTTTATCACCATATTTAGTTTGCATTTTATTATATTTTTTTGTTAATTCTTCTAAACTCATATTTACTCCAATAAATAAATTCGTGCATATTATACCAAAATTTGCTTTTGAATTCAATATTATGTCACAAATAAAAATGCTTTGAATATATCAAAACATTTATATTTTTAATGGCGTCCTCGAGCAGAATCGAACTGCTGACCTATCGCTTAGGAGGCGATTGCTCTATCCTACTGAGCTACGAGGACAAATAAAATAGTATTAAACTATTTATTTCATTAAATTAACAAATAATATTAGTGTTACATTCATAGATAAGTTTACTTGATATCTAAAGAATTCATAAATACTAATTATTTTATCACATAAACAAACTACTTTTGATTCTTTATATACTGGTTTTTCTTTAGTAATTGGATACATATGTGATAAGATTATATCTTTTTCTACTTCATTTACATCAAAATACTCTTCTGAATTATCTAAAGCAATTTTAGGATGCTCTTTTAGAAAATCATTATACTTTTTATTTTTTTTGCTTAAATCATCTAGTGTAAAAAAGTCATGCATCATTGCGCCTCTTGTGCATGAAATATAATCTAATCCCAATCTTTTAGAGACAAAAAAACTAAGTTTAGCAACACGATTTATATGGTCTAATCTATTATTACCATGATGAACTATAGATTTTAATTCTCTATATTTGTTTACATTATAAAACTCCCCATATATATCATAATATATTTTTTTATTTATCATAACATCTCACTTCTAAATCCACTTTGGAATATACAGATTTCTTGTATATCCTTCAGTATACTTCTTAAATTCATTAATAATAGCATTAGCTATTGCTCCGATGACATCTGTTTCTTTTTTAGATATTTTTAAAGACACCAAAAAATTAGTTAGAATTGTTTTAAATTCTCTGTCATCAAAATATCTTGCTACAGCATCGTTTAAATCTTTTATTTTCTTTAAATCAGTTTTACTTTTTATATTTATTGAGAATATAAATGATTGATATACTTCAATAACTTTATCACTCATATAATCTAATTCACTAAATTCTTCATTTATTATTCTGTAGTAATCTTTACAATATTTTAGCACTACTTTATTGTCAAGATATTCATTCTTCATGCTACTTCACCACGAGTCTTATTATATCATTAAATGTAATAAATACAAATAGCAATATCATTATTCCAAAACCTATATAATTTAATTTTAATTCTAAATCTTCACTCGCACGTTTTTTAGTAATTTTTTCTATTGCTAAAATTAATATTCTTCCACCATCAAATACTGGAATTGGTACTAAGTTAATAATAGCAACATTTATACTTAAATATGCAGTTAAATATATTAGTGTTTGAATGCCTTGTGATTTGACTTGATCAACAACTGAATAAATACCTACTGGTCCACTTAAGTTTTTAATAGATACGTCTCCTGTAAATAATGAACCTAGTATTTTAAAAATAGTTGTTGTTGTTTCATAGAAACCTGTAAATGCATAGCTTACAGCACTACCAAATCCTTTCTTGAATGTTGTCCCTGAAGATTTAATTCCAAATACACGAATTTCTTCCCCATTTTCCTTAACAACTTCTGGTACTACTTTGTATGATTCAACTTTCCCATCTGGCTTTTCTACTTTAAATACATATTCTTTTTGTAATTTTTTAGCTGATGCTTCTAAAGTGAAATCATCCCAAGTTTCAATTTCTACTCCATTTATTTCTAAAATTTTATCTCCTGCTTCAAGTCCTGCATTATAAGCAGCTTTGCCTTCAATTACTTCTCCAATTTTAACTTCACTAATTGGTTTTCCATATAAAAGACCACTAATAAAGAATAATAGTATTGCTAAAAAGCAATTAAAAATAATTCCATTAGCCATAACCCATAAATTCTTTAAGAAACCTTTATTTTCTAAAACTCTATCTTTTTTTATTTTAGAACCTTTCATTTCTCTTTCAGCCATAGCTACATATCCACCAATAGGAAATGCTCTTAATGAATATTTTGTTTCACTTTTTTTAGGTTTAAATTGCTTAATAAGTGGTCCCATTCCTAATGAGAATTCTTCTACATATACTCCACTTTTTTTAGCAGCAATAAAATGTCCAAATTCATGGATTGATATAATTAATCCTAACATTATGAATAATATTAGTATTGTAATAATAAAGTTCATTTAAATTTCCTCCTAGAAGAATGATGCAAAGAAAGCAAATGCTAGTATTGCAAATATTGTACTGTCTAATCTATCTAATACACCGCCGTGTCCAGGCATAATATTTCCATAATCCTTAACACCATATTTTCTCTTAATTGCTGAAAATACTAAATCTCCAAATTGAGCTATTAATGATAATGTTAATGACATTACTATAGTCAAGAATACATTTGCACTTTGACTAATAAATGTTAAAAAATATACTGTAGGAATAAATGTACCAAATATTGTACCACCAATCATTCCTTCTACTGTTTTATTAGGTGATACATTTGGACATAGTTTTACTCTACCAATCCTTGTTCCAAAGAAATGAGCAAATGTATCAGACATAATTGTAGTCAATAAAATATAAATTAAATAATGAATATTTGAATTTCTTACTATAATTAAATATCTAAAAGATACACCTAAAAATATAATAGAAGTGACTAAAAAGAATGCATCATCTACATCATATTTTCCTTTATTATTGATAATTAAAGGAACAAAACATAATAAGAATACAATTACAAGTAATCTATAGTCAATTAGAAATGATGTACTATTAACTACTGAAAATGCTACAAGTAATATATATCCAATTAAAGAAATTGCTACATTTATATTAGGAATAATGTTTTTTCTATTTCTAACTTTAATTATTTCCATAAATCCTATTAGTGATAAAAGTCCTACTCCTATATAATATGGATAGCCACCTAATATTACTAATGGAATTACAATTATTAATGCAACTATTGCACTTATTACTCTTTGTTTCATATTTTTCACCATAAACATTATATCACGTAAGTGTTGTTTAAACAAGAAAAAAGAGTATTACTACTCTTCACATAAGTTTTTAACTTTATCTTTATTATAAACAATAGTTGATTTTTTGTATAAGTTACACCATTTAGAATCTAAAGTTAACTGAACAAATGCAATACATTTTTTATCTAAATAGCTTGAATAAAATGTTTTACCGCTTTCAGTTTTAACACAATAGTATTTACTCTCATCATCAAAATTATATACCCATGAATATTTATCATTATTATCACTTTCAAATTCTGGGAATACAACTAGATTATAACCATCAGCACTTTTTAGTTTAGTGTTATTATTATCTGTTACATTTTTATATAAAGTCTTTCCATAATTATAAGCTACATATACAGCATTTTCTACTTCTTCATCTGTTTTGAAACCATCTATCATTTCACTTGTATAATAACCATTATCAGTCATTACTTCAATATCTCTTTTTGATATTTTTATATCTTGTGGATTACTATAATATCCATTTTCGTCATAAATATATTTAATTGGACAAATAGATGAATCATCATCATAACTTCCAATCATATATTTCTTATTACTATTACAATACCACACTTTATAAAATATTGCTTTATATTCAGTTGTTTCTGAATTTATTTCTGATTTTAATGCAATTTTAGGAGCAATATTTTTATTTTTTACACAAAAATAATCTATATACACTATAGCTGAAAATACTAACAAAATAATGAATATAAATATAAAAATTTTAACTACTTTCTTCATATTAAACTCCTAAATATAGTTTAATTATATAGTTATTTGTTTTAAAAGTAAATGATTTCATTTATTTTTTATGTTTTTTCAGTTATAATATTTCATGAGGCGAATTATGAAAAAAATAATTTTTGTGTTTTTTGTAATACTTTTTAGTATTACTAGTGTATATGCTTTTGAAAATGAATACTTTAAGATTGATATTCCAAATGGATATGAAATAGAAACTAATGATGATGATAATAGAATATTTAAATGGACTAATAATGATGATTATATAGTTGTAACTGTTGACAATAATGATAATAAATATTCTGTAAAAGACTATACTGAAAATGATATTTTAAATCAAAAAAAATATTTAGAACATAACATTAATACTGCTTTAGAAGAATATAATGTTGATGTTACTGTATCTAAAATATTTAAAAATAAAATTGGTGACTATTATTCATTACAATATGATTTATATTGGCCTACTAAAGAAATAACTGGTAAAGATACATATCAAAGAGGAAATGTATTTACAACAGGAAAATATATTATAACTTATTTATATTCTTCTGAATCAGAGATAAAAGATGATAATGAAGTTTATAATAATACAATTAATTCTTTTAAAATATTAGATGAAACTGAAATTAAAAAAGAACTTACAATTGATATTAGTTTTATTATAATAGTTGGTGTTGTTCTTGCTGTATTAAGTTTTATATTATCTGAAATTAAAAAGAAAAAAGCTACTAAGTAATTTTAGTGGCTTTTATTGTGACAAGGTATTTGCTCTTATTCTACTTAAAATAAGTTTTTCTTGTCTTGAAACTTTTACTTGTGATACTCCTAAAGTATCTGCTGTTTCACTTTGTGTTAAACCTTGATAATATCTACAACTAATAAGTGATTTATCAAAATCATTTAATGACTCTAACATTTCACTTACATATAGTTTAGTATCATAGTCTTCTTCATAAAATGTTTGATTATCATCTGTAGGTTCATAACTTTTAGTGAATGCAACACTTTGAATAATTTTTAACAAATCACCCTCTTTCATTTCCATAAAAGAACATATTTCACTAAATGTTGCTTCTCTTTCATATTTAGCATTTAAAAGCTCTCTAACTTTTTGATATTTTTTATAAATCCTAAAATTTTCTTCACTAATTATTATATTCCTATCCTTTCTTATAAAATCTACGATTTCTCCTAAAATGTAATCGTAAGCATATGTGGAAAATTTAGTATTAAAACTTTTATCATATTTTTTACAAGCTTTTATAACACCAATTACTCCAGATTGATATAGATCTTCTAAGTTATATCCAGAACTATATCTATGTGCAATATTATAAATCAAGTTTTCTTGTTCTTTTATTCTCATATATATTTCTTGATTCATGATTCAATATTACAATGATTTTTGATTTTTTTAAATCGATTCGACAAAACTAGAATTATTTTTTGTTTATACATCACTATTACTATAGAAGTTAAGCATAAAAATAATAATATATCATAATATAAAATATTATCAGCAGTCTTTGGATTATAGATTATTTCTTCTTCTGGTTCTTCTGGTTCTTCTGGTTCTTTTGGTTTTTCTGGAGTTTCAGGCGTTGTAGGACTTTCTGGTTTTTCTGGAGTCTTAGGTGTTTCAGGCTCTTCTGGTTCTTCTGGAACTTCAGGTTCTTCTTCAATATTTCTATATTTATCAAGTTTAATTATGTAACATTTTTCTTTTACACAATAATTTAAATCACTGATGAAATTATTTTGAGAATCTACTACAACTGCATCATTTGTTATATATCTATAATAAGTTTTATGATCATTTTCTAATTTATAATAACCTTCTTTATAACTACTATAGTATTCTTCTGTTATATCTTCTCCATCTGTCCATTTATACCTTTCTTCACTTTCTACTATCCATTCATCTACTCCTTTTGGATAATTTTCTGACCATTCACTATATTCAAATATGAATGTTTCTGCTGATAATTTTGATGTAAAAATCAAAAAAATTGCAAATAAAAAAAACTTTTTGTTTTTCATTATATTAACCTCCCTCTACTAATATAATTCGCAAAAAGTTTTCAAAACACTACTTTTTCTTTAAACTTTTTTAATTTTTGTAATATAAGTTGTAAAAATATGCAATTAAAATTGCTCCTAATGAATTTCCAAGTATCATTATTAATACATAAAGTAAAGCTTTCCAAGACCATGCATTTGCTATAGTTATGTATGCCATATTTGCTATACAGTGTTCAAATCCACATAATATAAATGTCATTACACACATAAATATTCCAATATATTTTCCTATTTCAGTACCAACTTTTTTATAATTATTTACTGCTATATACATAAGTATTCCACAAAAAATAGATAATATAAATATACTTAATAAATTATCATTTAGTTTTATATTAACTAAAGATAATGCTTTTTCATTTATATTTGATACTCTTGTTAAAAGTATTAGTTTTCCAATTATAAAAGTACCTATAAAATTGCCTAATAATCCTAGTAATAATTCATAAATATACTCAATTTTATTAATCAAAATATAGCCTACTTTACCAGTATATAGATTCATTGCATACATGCAAATAGTTAATAAGCCAATTGAAAAGAAAAATGAACCTAATACTTTATTTTCTAAACTTAAAAAAGCTATTGCTCCAATACCTATCATAAATCCTGCATAGACACCTTTTAATAAAGAATCAACATATTTTTTTATTTTCTTTTTCATATACATCACCTATATTAATAATTACATAAATATGATTAATAATCAATCAAATTGTTAAATATGGACAAATTTAATATTTTTTGATATAATGTACTCAGTTATTTAACTTTTCGAAGGGAATGATATTATGAATAGTGAAGACAAAGAAACTTTAGTCTGTGCTTTAGGTGGCTTGGGTGAAGTTGGAAAAAATATGTATGTTGTAATGCATGAAGATGAGTTATTTATTATAGATTGTGGAGTTATGTTTCCAGAAGATGATTTAATGGGAATTGATTATGTTTTAGCAGATTACACTGTTCTTAAAAACATGCAAGATAAAATTAAAGGATTAATAATTACTCATGGACATGAAGATCATATTGGTGGAATACCATTTTTATTGCAAAATATATCTATACCAACTATTTATGCTCCTAGAGTTGCAGAAAAATTAATTAAGAAAAAATTATCAGAAAAGAATATACCATGTCCTAATGTTGTGACAGTTAATGAAGAATTAAATATTAAAACTAAAAATTTCGATATAGAATTCTTTACTACTACTCACTCTATTCCAGATTCATTTGGAATGGCTATACATACTGTGAATGGTACTATTGTTGAAACTGGAGACTTTAAATTTGATTTTACTCCAATTGGACCAGTTGCTAATATGGGTAAAATAGCTGATATTGGTAATAGAGGTGTTACTTTATTAATGAGTGATTCTACTAATGCATTATTGCCTGGGTTTTCTAATAGTGAATCTGTAGTTGATGAAGCTTTAGGTGAAATATTTGCTGAAAATACTAATTCTAGAATTATTTTAGCTACATTTGCTAGTAATATATATAGAATTACTCATATAGTTCAAACTTGTAAAGAAAACAATAGAAAAATTGTTGTTTTTGGAAGAAGTATGAATAATAGTATAGAGATTGCTACTGAATTTGGGTATATTAAAGATAAAGATATGTTTATTAGTAGCGAAGAAGCTAATAAGATGGAACCTTCTAAAGTATGTTTATTATGTACTGGATCTCAAGGAGAACCTTTAGCTGCTTTATCTAGAATTGCTAATGGAAATGATAGAAATATTACTTTAATGCCAAGTGATACAGTTATATTCTCTAGTTCACCTATTCCAGGAAATGCTATGTCTATTAATAGAATTATAAATAAACTATATTTAAAAGGCGCTAAAGTATATACAAATGCTAGTGAATCTAATGTTCATACAAGTGGGCATGCTAGACAAGAAGAATTAAAACTATTATTAAGACTTGTTAAACCAGCTTATTTTACACCTATGCATGGTGAATATAGAATGCTTTCTTCTCATGCTAATTTAGCTACATTATGTGGAGTACCAAAAGAAAACACATTCATTAACAAAAATGGAGATATACTTGCTATGAAAAATGGTAAAGTATATAGAAAAGGAAGTATTCCTATAAATGATATATATGTAGATGGAAGTAGAATTGGTGATGTTGGAGTATCTATAATTAAAGATAGAAAAATTATGTCTACAGATGGAGTATTAATTGTTATATTAAATATAGATTTAAAAAATAAAAAAATGTTAATTGAACCTAATATAACTACTCGTGGATTTGTAGTTGTTAATGATAATCAAGATTTAATTAAACAAATTCAAAATAAGACTAATGTAGTTACTTTAAATGAACTTGAAAAAGATAATTTTACTTTAACTGATTTAAAAAATAGAATTATATTAGAAATTAATTCTTATGTTATAGAATTAACTGGTAGAAGACCTATTATTATACCTATGATATTAGATGTTAGTAATGAAGAAAAGATCTCAAATGAATGAGATCTTTTTTAAATGTGTTTTTTTCTTTCAAAAGTATATACTCTACTTTCGTTTGTTAAATCTATATAATCTATTTTGATTCTATCTATTTTATTTGATAAATCTAATTCTCCAACTAGAAATCCTATGTTTACTACTTCTTTTTCTGATTTCATATTTGATAATGTTGGTACTATAAATCTAACACTTTTATCATCAAATTTGCATCTATATTGATGTGTGTGTCCTGAGAAACTTAATGATGTTGCTAATGAATAATTAGGATTTAACATTCTTTTAATATCATGTTTTAAAGCTATATAATCATCTTTTACTTTAATATAGCCATTTCTATATCCTAATGAAATAAAGTCGCTTCTTTCTCTTAAAACATCATTTAAATCTATTCCTCTAACCTTTAATGATTTAACATCATGATTACCTAATAAAATAATGTTTTTAATACTTTCATCATAACAATAATCATTTAATATGTGTTCTATTTGTAAATATATATTTCTATATTCCCATTTATTTCTTCCAGAATCATAATATTCTTCACCTTCAATTAAATCACCACAGTGAAATATATATTTTATTCCATGTTTAACCGCATATTCATATACCATTTCTAAATATTCAATTGATTCAAATATACTTCCAAAATGAGTATCAGAAATTACTATAAATCTAGGATGTTCACTTTCTAATTCATATACTTGTTGTATTTTAGTATTTGATATAAATATTTCATCTCTATGATTAGTAAATACAGCAAATTCATCTAATGGATTTATTATAATACTTTTTTCTTGTGAACTATCTTTTGGTTTCATATGAGTTGTTGCTTGACTTAAACATTTTTTTATAAGTGGTATATATTGTTTTTCTTCTTCTATATCATACATATAAATATCATAATAAATTGATTTTAATAATGATAAGCATTTGCAAGGTGTTAAATTCATTATTATTGTTAAGTCTTTAAATGTTCTATTTTTTGATAATAGATATAATACTATTTTCTTTTTATCTTCACTATAATTTCTCATTAATCTTTTATTAGTTTTCTTTTTTAATGTTTCATTAATAGTTTTAATATATGGAAATCTTTGATCATCTAATTCACTTACAATACTACTTTTAATTTTACTTAGTAGTGATTTTAAATAATGTTTATCTAAATTAGTAATAGCTATTATTTCATCTAAACTTTTTCCTTCATCCATTAGTTCTAATACTATATCTACTACATTGAATTTTGATTCTTGCATAAACACCCCCAATTCTTAATTTATTTCATTAAATAAACAAGACCATCTTCTTTTATAATAAAGTAATCATTTGTTGCATCAGCAAATACTGGATATTTATAATTAGATTCTTCCGTTGTTAAGTATCCAAATCCATTTAGTGATGGTAATACTATTTCTGTGAATGAATTTTTAAGTTTATTTAAGTATTCATCTGTATTATCCATGTTTTCTTTAGTCATATAATTACTATAATATATTTTTGAAGTGTTTCCATCATTACTATGAATCAAAATTAAATATTCATTTTCTTCCTCTATTACTTCGTAGTCATAATTATATACATCTTCATATTCTAATTCTATTTTATAACCTGTATTAACATTCTTTATATATAGTTTTTTGTTTTCTCTATAAAGTTCAAATTTGAAGTTGATTGTATCATATACTTTAATAGGTTCTTCTCCGATTGTATTATATTTTACATCTTCTGTTTCATAATATATTTTATACATTTTTTGATATGGATAATGTACTGTGAAATTTTTCAACATTTCTGTATTTGTATATTCATAACAAACTTCAGTATCTTCATATCCTTTGATTAGTTTCTCAAATGGAATAAAGATACATGAAAATGTAATTATTAATGCTAGTACTACTGCGCTAGTATCTTTTACTTTTTTAGATTTTTCTTTTAAGTCTGTTTGCATTAATACTAGTACTCCAGATAATACAAAATATATAATTAATATTAATGAACTAATTAATGAAACTATACTTGTTGGTAAATTTGGTAATGTATAAGTACAATCTTTTATTAAATTTACTTCTCCTAAAAATATTGAGAAATCATATAATCCATGTAGAAAAGCAACTGTCCATATATTTTTTGTTTTATAATAAATGCTTCCAAACATAAATCCGATTGCTGTTGCTTGTAATACTTGAAGTAATGTTGTGAATGCATCTTGCACTGTTATATTTGTTAAGTGAATTATTCCAAATATACATGAAGATAGTATTATTGATAAAATTATATGTTTTTTATCATAACCATATCTTTCAATAAACTCGTTTTGAACCCATCCTCTACACATGAATTCTTCTGCTATTCCAACAAATGCACATAACAATAATGCATTTGTAAGATTTCCTATTGTTGTGTTATGTAGTTCTCCTAAATTTCCTAATAAAATTAAACCAGTTATTATGAACATTGGAATACAATATTTTAATGATTTAATAAATTTTGTTTTATCATTTGTAAATACATAAGAGTTTTTAAATAGTAGCATAACGACGAGCATTATTATTGCATAGAATATTTCTGATAAAAGTTCTCCACCATACTTAAAGTTATTAACTCCATGTACGCATATATTAACAAACAAGATTGATATAAAATCTATTATTATAAATATTAAAAACATTTTAATAAAAAATAAAAATATATGTTTTGATTTTTTCTCTTCTTTTTTAGTTTCTTTCATTTTAATCTTCCTCTACTATAAATATAATAGCATACAAAAAGCACTTTTGAAAGTGCTTAATCTTTTATTTAAATGCTTCTTCTACTGCTACTGCAACTGATACTGTAGCACCAACCATAGGGTTATTACCCATTCCGATTAATCCCATCATTTCTACATGAGCTGGTACTGAACTTGATCCTGCAAATTGAGCATCACTATGCATTCTACCCATAGTATCTGTCATACCATATGATGCAGGTCCTGCAGCCATATTATCTGGATGTAATGTTCTTCCTGTTCCACCACCTGATGCAACTGAGAAATACTTTTTACCCATTTCAACGCATTCTTTTTTATAAGTTCCTGCAACTGGATGTTGAAAACGTGTTGGATTAGTAGAGTTTCCTGTGATTGATACATCAACTCCTTCTAAATGCATTATGGCTACACCTTCTCTAACATCATTTGCTCCATAACAACGTACTTTACTTCTTTCACCATCTGAATATTTAATTTCTTCAACAACTTTTACTTTTCCAGTAAAGAAATCAAAGTCAGTTTTTACATAAGTAAATCCATTTATTCTTGATATTATTTGAGCAGCATCTTTTCCTAAACCATTTAATATAACTCTTAATGGTTCTTTCCTTACTTTGTTAGCACTTTTAGCAATACCAATGGCTCCTTCTGCTGCTGCAAAAGATTCATGTCCTGCTAAGAATGCAAAACATTTAGTATCTTCACTTAGTAGCATTGATGCTAAGTTTCCATGTCCTAATCCTACTTTTCTATCATCTGCTACACTCCCTGGAATACAGAATGCTTGTAATCCTTCTCCAATAGCTTTAGCTGCTTCACTAGCTTTAGTTCTTCCACTTTTAATAGCTATTGCTGCTCCTAATGTATAAGCCCAACAAGCATTTTCAAAACAAATTGGTTGAATTCCTTTTACTATTTCATATGGATCAAAACCTTTTTCTTTACATAGATTTCTTGCTTCTTCAAAATCTTTTATACCATATTTATCCATAACTTTTTGAATTTGTGGAATTCTTCTTTCATAACTTTCAAATAATGCCATTATATTACTCCTTTCTTGGATCGATTTTCTTTACAGCTTCATCGAATCTTCCATAAGTACCACTAGCTTTTTCTATTGCTTCCATAGGTTCAATACCTTTTTTGATATTTTCCATCATTTTTCCTAAGTTAACATATTTATATCCAATGATTTCATCATTTTTATCTAATCCTATTTCAACGATATATCCTTCAGCTAATTCTAAATATCTTGGACCTTTAGATACAGTTGAATAAATTGTTCCTACTTGACTTCTTGTTCCTTTTCCTAAATCTTCTAGTCCAGCACCAATTGCAAGTCCTCCTTCAGAGAAAGCTGATTGACTACGGCCATATACTATTTGTAAGAATAACTCTCTCATAGCAGTATTAATTGCATCACATACTAAATCTGTATTTAATGCTTCTAAAATAGTTTTACCAACTAGTATTTCTCCTGCCATTGCAGCACTATGTGTCATACCAGAACATCCTATTGTCTCAACAAGTGCTTCTTGTATTATTCCTTCCTTAATGTTTAGTGTAAGTTTGCATGCTCCTTGTTGTGGTGCACACCATCCGATACCATGTGTAAGACCAGAAATATCTTTAATTTCTTTTGCTTGAACCCATTTGCCTTCTTCTGGGATTGGAGCACATCCATGATTTGCGCCTTTAGCAACTTTACACATTTCTTCTACTTCTTTTGTATAAATCATTTTTTCCTCCTTCTCTATACACTATGTTATATATAAATTATATCATAGAAATTTAAAAAATATTTAATTTTATTTAAATTAATGATATCATATTCTTACTTGTTTAGGAGGAATACATGAAGAAGAAAAATTTAATAACTACTAGTGCTATTTTAACAGCCATATTGAACGTTAAAGGCGTTTATGAATATTTCTTATTGCTAGGTGATAATGGATATAAATTTGACTATGAAAATATTATCAAAAATAATAAAGAAATAAGAGAAAGTTTATTTGATAATAAAAAGTCAAAATTATTAATTGCTAAAAATGTTCTTCAATCTTTATTACCTGGTTTTAATATTTATATGTCTAAAAAAGGTAAAAGTTTAGATAAGATTACCAAAGATGAAAATATTATACCTATGAGTTTTGATGAAATTAGATGCTACCAACAAATAGAAAATAGTTTAGACAAAATTATATTTATAGTTATGATTTCTAGTAATAAAGAGTTTGATCCTGAAGAAGCTTTTGGTTTTACTGTTAAATTAAAAGAAAGTATAAAAGAAAAAGTACTAAGTATTCAAGGTAAAATTAGTAATCAAAAAGCACTAACTTTAAGAAAAAAAGCTCAAGATGATCAGAAAAAAACTATAGGAGAATAAAAAAAGCTTTCAATAATGAAAGCTATTTTTCATATGGATAATTATTATTATCGTTATTAGTATCTCTTGTTAAATAATATAATAAGATAAATGGACCAGCTAGAGGAATGAATATTACAAAGTAATATAGTCCTGACTTATTAATGTCATGTAGTCTTCTTACTAATATTGAAAATGTGGGAATTAAATTTACCATTACAAATATACCAAATAGTAATCCAAATGATGCTTCTGCTGTGTTTCCAGAACTATTGATTACTAAATCCGTAAAACCTAAACAAAATGAAAGAACTGTATTCCATAAAAATACTATCCAATAATCTCTTTTAGATGTTCTTCCATCAAAGTTTGAATAATTCTTCCAATATTTTTTATATACATCTATCATATTTATTCCTTATCTTCATCTTTTGGTTCTAACATTCTTAATATTCTATTTTGATTTGAAGCGATTTTTCTCATTTGATCATGTAATTCTTCTAAAATTAATTCACTTTTTAAATCTGTCTTATAATCATTTTTTCCTCTTAAAGAGTCTTTTTTAGCTGATCTATTTTGGCTCATCATAATTATTGGTGCTTGAAGTGCAGCTACACATGATAATACTAAATTTAGTAATATAAATGGATATGGATCAAATGAATCTCCATGTTTTGCAACTAATAGAATGTTTACGCCCATCCATAAAGCTAAAATAACTACAAATGAAATAATAAATTCCCAACTACCACAAACTTCTGTTACTTTATCTGCAACCTTATCACCAAAAGTTTCGCTTTCTGCTGCTAACTTATCAACATCTATTGCTATTGGTTCATTAAACAATATTTCCATTAATTGTTCTTCGTCTTCATTTTCTAATTCTTTGTTTTTTAATAACATTTTAACTATATCTTTTTTTGTTCTTGTTTGTGCCATGATACACCTCTTCTATCTTTATTTATATATTTATTATACAATTTTTATTTCTTTTTAACTACTTTTTTCTTTGAAGTTTTTTGTTTTTTAGTTGTTTTTTTCTTTTCTTCTGGTATTGGATATTCATTCATACCTGCAAATGATTTGAATGGATCTATATTTGAATTTATATTAGTTACTGTTTCTTTGTATTTGTTTATATTACTTTCTAATAATTTTATATATTCTTCATTTGAAAGTATTGTTTCTATATTTGTTTTGCTTAAACCACAAGCTTCTAAATATTTTTTTATTTCTTCTTTTGTCATTGTTCCTCCAAATTATATATTAATATTATCATAATTTGAGACATAAAAAAAGTCCATATAAATGGACTTCATTAACCTAATTGGTGGAGAATGTGGGACTTGAACCCGCGACCTCCTGCGTGCAAGGCAGATGCTCTAGCCAACTGAGCTAATTCCCCAATAGGTAGGCACTTGATAACAATCAAGCGTATTAATATTATCATACCAATTGGGTTAAAGTCAAGCGATTTTTATTTATTTAATTAAAATATTCATTATTTCTAGCCCCAATTTAATACTATCATGCCTAATTAC
>USNG01000031.1 GCA_900556025.1 uncultured Mycoplasmatota bacterium | reverse complement strand
TTGGTACAAATAATAAAATTACTGGATTTGGTGAAGAAATTAAAAATAAAATGGAGCTTTTAAAATTAGAAAAAAAATATTAGTAAATATAGGTGAAATATGAATAGATGTAAATGGTGTAATTTAAAAAATCAAAAGTATATTGATTATCATGATAATGAATGGTGTATTCTTAATACTGATGATAAATACTTATATGAAATGTTAATACTTGAATCATTTCAAGCGGGACTTTCATGGGAGTGTGTATTAAATAAAAGGGATAGTTTTAGACTATTATATGATAATTTTGATATTGATAAAGTTATTTTATATGGTCAAGATAAAATAGAAGAATTATGTAATTCTAAAGAGATAATAAGAAATAGATTAAAAATTAAAGCTAGTATAGAAAACTCTAAAATATTTAAAAGTATTACTAGCGAATATGGAAGTTTTTATAGTTATTTATGCACTTTTAGTGAGAATAAAATATATTATGAAGTTGGTAAAACTAGAAATGAGTTATCTGATAAGATATCAAATAATTTAATTAAAAGAGGTATGAAATTTGTTGGTACGACTATTATTTATTCTTATTTACAAGCTATAGGAATAATTTATTCTCATGAAAAAGATTGTTATTTGTATAAAGAAATGTGATAAAAAATTATTGTAGAAAGGATTGATAAAATGGAATTTGAAGATGTTATTAGAAAAAGAACAGCTACTAGAAAATTTAGTAGTAGAGAAGTAGAAGAAGATAAAATAAAAAGTATACTTGAAGCTGGTAGAGTAGCACCTACTGCTAAAAATATACAACCACAATATATTTTAGTTGCTAAAAGTAATGAAGCGTTAAGTAAGATTGATGAGTGTTCTCCATGCAGATATAATGCTCCAGTAGTGATAATTGTATGTAGTAACAAAGAAATAGCGTTTAAAAAGAATGATGAATCTACATATATAGTAGATGCTTCAATTGTTGCTACTCATATGATGCTTGAAGCTACTAATGTAGGACTAGATAATATATGGATAGAAATGTTTGATAAAGAAAAATTAATTCAAGAATTTAATCTTGGTGAGAATGTTCCAATTTGTTTAATACCTATTGGATATAAAAGTGAAGATTGTCCATTAAATCCTTTACATAATATTAGAAAAGATTTAAGTGAGACTGTAAAATATATATAAGAAGTGAAAATATGAATAAAACATTAATTACTTATTTTTCTTGTAGTGGAAGAACTAAAAGTGTTGCTGAAAAGATTGCTGAAATATCAAGAGGTGACTTGTTTGAAATAGTGCCAGTTCAAGAATATACTAGTGAAGATTTAAATTGGACTAATGATAATAGTAGAACTTCAGTTGAAATGAAAAATGAAGATAGTAGACCACAAATCAAAAATAAAATTGATAATATAAGTGAATATAATAAAATATATTTAGGCTTTCCAGTATGGTGGTATAGAGAACCATCTATAATTGATACATTTATAGAATCATATAATTTAGAAGGAAAACAAATATACGTATTTGTAACTTCAGGTAGTTCAACATATGAAGGAAGTTTAAAACATTTGAAAGAAAAATATATTAATTTAAATTTTGTCAGTGGAAAAACACTAAATCATGTAGATGAAACTGAATTAATAGATTTGATTAACTAAAAAAGCTACTTTTTGTAGCTTTTTTGATGTTTTAAATGCCTAAATATCTTGATTTGTAAGAGTCTTATGATATAATATGGCTGGTGAAAAAGATATGTATGAGTTTAAAAGTTCAAAAGAATTACTTGCATATATAGCTTCTTGTAAAGAACAAATTATTGTTTTAGAAAAAAGATTGTCTGTTTTATCAAATGAAAGTATTTTGGATAAAGATATTTTAAGAAAGAAATTTGATATAAAAGATAAAATAAGACGATTAAAGAAAAGCGTTAATCATTGTTATAAATATATGGCGAGAGCTACTTGTATTATTGATGAACTTTTGATGAAAACAATATATGAGTATTTGACTACTATATATAGTGATAAGTATGTTATGGATGATAATTTTGTTATAACTAGACATTTAAATGTTAGTCAACCATGGTTAATAGTTTGTTTTCAATACATAATTATAACAACAGAAGAAAATTATAATAAGATGGTATATGCTAAAAAAACAGAGGGAGATTATCTTGATGATGATGCAATTATAGAAAGATGTTTAGAACCATGTATTGATAAAAAATATATTTGCTTATCTCGTGAAGACAAGTATCCACTATTAGTTAATGGAGAATTAGAAGAAAGCTTTAAATCGTTTCCATGTCTTAAAAATCTTGCATATAGACTTATAGATTTAGATCTTGCTCGTCCAGAAATGAGTGAAGAAGAAAAATGTAACTTTATTTGCTCAATTATTAAAAAGAGAAAAAATGAGAAACAAAAAATGCCAAAATAGGCATTTTTTATCTTGTATAAATAAAACTTCTTAAAAATCTTTGGAATCCTTTACCATATTTACATCCTTTTGGATATTCGATTCCTTCTGGTAAATCCATTCTTAATTTACCAGCTTTAAATAATCTAAATTGTTCTAATGTTTGAATTTTATGATCTAATAATCTTGTTCTTAATTCAACATCTTCTTGATATTCATCTTGTTTTTGTTTTGACATTTGATTGTATGTTTGAATCATTTTATTTCTATCAAATGCAAGACTATTTGAATAATTAGCTAATGCTTCTTCACTTGCTTCTTTTATGTCATTGTAATCAACCATATAGTTTAAATTTTTAAAGAATTCAATAGCATCTTCATTATAAAATTCCATAAATTCAAATTGATTATCACTATTACAAGTGAATGGAGTACCATAGCAAGTTTCTAATACACTTTGTGGACATTCTGCTTTTGTCACTATTAATGCATCAATTAGTTCAGCTATATCTGTATATTGAACATATGCGCAATCCTTTGTTATAATTTTCATTTTTTGTTCCCCCTCTTAAATTGCACATATTATATCACATTTTTAATGATTTTTAAAGTATAAATTGACAATTTTAGTATATTTTGTTAGGATAACAAGTGGTTTTAGGGGAGAAAATTATGAATAAGAATGAAATAATGTTTGATATGAGATTTAAAGATGTATGTGATACTTATGGTTTTGATTCAGAAAATTTTGAAGTAATTGGTAATGGAATAGTGATATTTACACCTAATAAATTTGGTTGTGCAGTATTAGATGAAAAATATAATATAGTGTATTTAGGAGTAAACTTTGTTGATAGTTCAAAAGCAATAGCACCAGAAACTTATGTTAATGCGCTTATACAACATTATTCTGTAGAAGTTCCAGATAAATATTTAACTTTTAATTTTAAAAGATTAATGGAATTATCAAGTAGAGTAGAAGTTGAAGATGATGAATTATATATTAATGGAGTATTAGTTGATAGTAAATCAGATGAAGATTCAAAAGATTTATTATTAGTTTCTAAATTTTTTGAAAAAGAAATTAGAAAATTTAATATTAATGGATATCATATGCTTTGTGTAGGAATACATCCAACAATTGATATGTTTTGCTATTCTAATATAATTATGAATGATATATTATCATATTTATATGAATGTATTGAAACTAATAAAGTACCAAATACAAGTGAATTATTATCAAGACTTGGAATGGCTAATTTAGATAATGATGTAGATGTTTTAGGGTTAGAAAGTACTATTAAAGTATTACTTAGAAGATATGGATATGAAATACAAGATAATTCATTAGTAAAAATAGAAAAAGAATATCCTCTTGGGAAGTTAGCTTCATTACATAAAAGATTTGTAGAAGAAGAATATGTAGGATATGGAATAATAAGACTTGATAAAAATGATGAAATGAAACCAAAATTAATTGTAAAATAAAACTATTGTAAAAAATAGTTTTTTCCTTTTATAGAACTTGACCCATAAAAAAGCATATTATAAAATAAAACTATAATGGAGGTGCGATTATGAAAAAAGGTAAATTTTTAGTTAGAAATGTAAGTGAACTTGATGTTATGTATGAAGATGTTAATTCTATAAATAGAATAACTGACTTATTATATTTAAATATAACAGAAAGTGAAAAAGAAAAGCACCCTATAAAAACATTTATAGAATACTTTGATTCTGGATATAGATTTTATGGTACTGGAGTTAATACTAAAGCAAGTGAAGAGATGTTTATATATGCTAAAAAAGAATTTGTTAATAAAATAAGTAGAAGTAGATTTTATAATGAACTAGTTAAAAGAAATATTGAAAGAGAAAAAACAATTAAAAAATATATAGAAAGTTTTCCTGACGAGTGTTTATATGATTTTTGGTGGGATATTGATGGAAATTATTTTATTGTTTTTGGAGAAGAAAAAGTAGAATTAATAAATTATTTTATAAGAATGCAATATAAAAAAGATAGCTTTCAAATGAATAGAAGAAATCATAGATGACAAAATAAAATTTTTATGGTATAATATATGCCTCGAAAGAAGGGGTAATATGTTACATAAAGAATTAAATAGATTATATATTGATGGACAATATCAAGAATATTTAGATTTATTTAGTGAAAATATGCATGATTGTTTTAATATGGATTTTACTACTATATGTAGATATGCTGGTAGTTTAATACAATTACATAGATATAAAGAAGGATATGAGGCATTAAATAAATTAGAAGGTTTCTGTAGAAAAGATGAAGATAAAATTGAACTTGCTTTTAATTACTATTATTGTGGTAAATGTGAAGATGCTTTAAGAATATTAAGTGATGTTAAATTATTATCTCCTAGAAGATTTTATTTACTTGCTAAGATATATTTATTTAAAGGTGAAATATATGAAGCTAAACAATATATAAAATATATATATCATTATTATCCTGATAGCGAATATGCTAAAAAGTGTTATCATTTGATGAAAGCAATTAAAAATAATGCATTTAAAGGAAGTTTTATTGAAATGGGATATGATTACTTTACTCAAAGTGGTAAAAGAATAGAACCAGGACATATTATATATATTAAAAATGCAGAACAATTAGAATGCAGATATATAGGTAAAGATGCTAAAGACTATAAAAGACCATATTTAGTTTGGAGAGTTGAAGGTAATAAATTATATGTGTCTCCTATAACTCATGTATATAATAGATATAGATATGCTTTATTTTTGCAAGATTATCCTAATAGTAGATATGAAAGATATGTTATTAATTCATATTGTAATACAACTACTGATAATGTATATAGTGTTTGTGATAAATTAAAAGATAATGAACTAGATAGAGTACTTGAATTTATTCATTCTGGATTATACTTTAATGAAGGAGTAGAAGAAGCTGATAAAAAAGAATTTTATGATTTAGTAAATGGAGAAGCTAGTGTAGGAGATATTATTGTATTTGCTGATGACTTTAAAACTAGATGTACTAAAACATTCTATATAGCTGGAGAACTTGATAGTGAATTTTTAGGATATTTTTTAAATCCAATTACATTTGAAGTTAAAGATGATACACTATGCAAAGTAAGTAAAGACATAGTAGTCAAAAGAAGAATGAAAAAACAAGATGATGGTAGTGTTATAATGTTAAGAAAAAAAGCGTATTAATTACGCTTTTTGTTCATTTCTTTAATAAATTGTTGGTTAGCTATTCTTACATTTTCATAATTATCATACTTTCTACCATCAACACTTGTATATTGATTTTTAGGTTTTACTTGATCAGTAGGAGTTTGATAATTTAACTTATAACCACTTTGATTGAATTTAGGAGGATTATTATTACCTCTATTAAAATTATTACCATTAAAATTATTATTGAAATTTAAATTAAAATTCATGATATCACCTAGATAAATTATATAATAATTATTATAAAAATAAAATATCTTGATTATTTTGTTTACATGTGTTAAAATATGTTCATCGAACGAAGGGGAGAAAAGTAATATTAATCTCTTATTACAGTGAGTTGTTGGTTAGTGAAAAACAATAATAATATTAATATGAAAAGAGCTTTCTAGTTTAGACGTATATCTGCGTTAAAGAATAAAGTGCATAGAATTCTATGAATCAAGGTGGTACCGTGGATTAATTCACCCTTGAGTTATAGAATTTTTTATTTAGGAGGAAAATATGAAAGATTATATAGCAGGAAAAATAAAAGAATTATTAAACACAAAAAATCCAATTAAAGTAGAAATACCACCTAAAGATGGAATGGGAGATTATAGTATA
Source organism: uncultured Mycoplasmatota bacterium (assembly GCA_900556025.1). The sequence goes on along the minus strand of USNG01000031.1, from coordinate 11,850 downwards.
CAATGTGTATCATTAAAAGATGAAAACCATAACAATCCTATTGAAATAGCTAATTTAGTTAAAGAGAATTTTAATGATGAAGAAGGATACTTTAGTGAAATTAAAATAATGGGTCCTTATGTTAATTTTTATTTAAATTATGATAAATTCTCTAATATGATAATTAATACTATTGAAAAGAATGATAATTATGGATCATTAAATCAAGGACATAATGAAGAATTATTAATTGAACATACATCTATTAATCCTAATGCAGAACCACATATAGGAAGAGTTAGAAATAGTTTGATTGGTGACTTTATGAGTAATTTATATAGATTTACTGGTTATAAAGTACAAAGACATTATTTTATTAATGATTTAGGTAAAAAGATTGCTCTTTTAGTTATTGGTATTGAAAAGTATGGTCTTTCTAATGATGATTTTAGTTCTATATTAGATGTTTATGTTAAGATTAGTAATGATGCTAAGAAAGATGATAGTCTTGAAAAGCAAGCTTTTGATTATTTAGAAGCAGTTGAAAATGGCGATGATGAAATGATTCAAAAGTTTAAGAAGATTACTGATAAGTGTGTAGAAGGTCAAATGAAGATATTTGATGAATTAAATATTCATTTTGATGTATTTACTCATGAATCTGATTATGTTTATAATAAGTATCTTAAAAATATCTTAAATAAGTTAGATGAAAAAGGTAAATTAAAAGAAGATGAACTTGGTAGATATTATGTAGATTTAAGTGATTATAATATTCCTACTAAAGAACCTGTTTTAGTATTAACTCGTTCTAATAAAACATCTTTATATCCAATTAAAGATATTGCTTATACTATTGATAAAATTACTATGAATAATAAAAATAACTTTATTGTTTTAGGTGAAGACCAAGAAGTTTATATGCAACAAATAAGTGCTGTTATGGATATTTTAGGATATACTGCTCCTAAATTAATTAGTTATTCTTATGTACTTTTAGATGGAGATAAAATGAGTACTTCTGAAGGTACTGTTGTATTAGTTAGTGATTTTATGAAAGCTGTTAAAAGTACATTAACTAATGAATTTGAAAAGAGAAATACTAAGATTGATGAAGATAAATTAAATATATTATGTAATGCTTGTATTAAATTTACTATGTTAAATGTATCTAAGAAGAAAATAGTTAACTTTAATTTACAAAATGCTACTAGTTTCAATGGTGAAAGTGGTATGTATATTTTATATAGTGTTGCTAGAATTAATTCTATTTTAAGAAATAATCAAATTACTAATACTGAAACAGTTAAGTTTAATAATGAAATAGAAGATAAAATTATTAAAGAACTTTCTTATTTCCCAGGTGTAGTTGATGATTTACTTCATAGTTATGAACCTGCTAAATTAACTAAATATATATTTAATTTAACACAATTATTTTCTAAGTTTTATGAACAAATTAATATTTCTAATGAAGAAGATGAAGTTCTTAAATCATCTAGACTTAGATTATTAAGTGCTATTAATAAAGTATTAAAGTCATCTTTATCTATATTAGGCATTGATACTGTTGATAAGTTATAATATTAAGTGAGTAATTATTTACTCACTTTTTAGTCTTTTAAAATCTGTGGTGGTTTGTTATAATTTATGTAGGTGAATGGTATGCATTTTAAAAGAGTTATTAATAATATATTAAAAGAAAATGATATAGTTTTATTTATTGATATGGATGGAGTACTCGCTTCATATGATTTTGGTAAACCATACAATTTTGGTATGAAAAGACCACTTAATAGTAATATCAATAAAATAAGAGAAGTTTTAAATGAAAGAATAGAAGTACATATATTATCTGTATGTAATAATGATTCTCAAATTGAAGAAAAGAATAGTTGGTTAGATAAATATGTTGATTATGCTAGTAAAGGTAATAGACATATTATATCTAAAGAATCTAATCCTGGTAAAACTTCTGCTCAATTAAAATTAGAATTTTTAGAAAGTTTTAGTACTAATAAAAAGATTGTACTAATAGATGATGATAATGTTGTTTTGAAAGTAGTTCATAAAGGTCTTAAAGATGCAGTTATGATTCAAGACTCAGAACTTGTTGATTGAGGTTATTATGATTGTATATGAAGGATTGTTTTTTAGAGATAATGAATTAATAAGAAGTTTAGAAAAGAATAAATTACCTAAAATATATAAAGTGTTACATTGTACTTTTAAATATAAACCAAGTGAAGAAGAAATCTTTTATGATCTTTTTGGCCGTGAATTTGAAATTAAATTAATTGGTTATGGAAGTGATTCTAATAATAGTGGATTTGAAATAGAGTTACCAAAAGAATTAGAAAAATACTTTATTAATTATGATATTGATGGTAGTTTAAAAGTGCCACATATTACTGCTTCTTTGAGCGAAAATGCTGATAGTAATAAAACAAAAGATTTAGTGTTTTTACCACTTGAAAGTGAAATTAAAATAATTGGTAAATTTGGATGTTTAATTAGAGAAAATAATAGTGAGTATGTGAGATATGATATAAAAAAATAATCATTACTTTTATGTAATGTTTTTTTTATGACAAAAAATTGATATTTTGTACATTTCTACTACACATCGACAATATTATTTGCTATTATTAGTCTATATTAGTGATAGCCTTAAAGACTATTATTTTAAGGAGCGTGATGTATTGCTTATTAGAATGTTATTTATTTGATTATACTTGGTGTTTGAACAAAGACTTTGAAATATGAGTCAAAATATTGAAAGGAAAATGTTGTTTGATGAAAAAAAGTTTAGTATTTTTTGGAACAATTTTATTATTGTTCTGTAATAGTGAAAAGATTTTGGCTGCTACGCCATATAATAATAAAACTGCTCTTAGTGTTGGTGTTAAATATTCTGATGGTACTTCTGGTGTTGACCATTCCAATAATTCTTATGGTACATATGTGACAATGGGTTTAACAACTAAAAAGTTGAATTCTACAAATGCTACTAATATAATCAGCAGTCATAGTAATGGAACTAAATATTTAGAAAGTGGCATTATATATTTAGTTGGACATGCTAACAGAATGGCTATGTCATTTGATAATAATGTTACGATTGATTATAGTAAATTAACTGATTCTCCAAGTGTTGGGATAAGAAGCTTTAATAATAGTAAATCAGCTTTTGTTACATTTGCTGGTTGTAATACTGCATTACCTGGAGCAGAATACAATATAACAGAATTAACACAAGCTAATGGTGCTAAAATTACCATGGGATGGAAAACTGATTTAAATATAGCGTCTTACAAAAATTGGAATAGTAGATTTAATGAAATAATTAAGGATAAAAGCACTTCTGTTTTAAATGCTGCTAAGTCAGCCAGTAATCATATATATCTTAGTAATACTGTAAAAAATTATGCATTACATGGAATTTTCAATAAAAATCCGTGGTATTTTTTAAATAATAATTCTGCTAGCAATATGTTAATTAGTGATGCTTTACAAAATGAAGTTACAAATATAAAAAATATTGATTTAAAAGATGTAAATATGTATTTAGATAGTTATTTAAATAATTCTGTTGATTTAAATAATTTCAAATTAGAGATTAATGGTGTTCACGAAAAATATTATGATTATGTATTATATATCAATGATGTTAGAACTGATTTAGGGTACACTGTTGTTATGGATAATGATTCTGAATTAAATAGAATTGTTGATAATATGAAAGGTAAAACTGTTGCTCAAGTTAAAAATGAAGTGCAAAGTAAGCTTCAAAAAATAGATGTAAATAATATTACAGTTGAAAGAAGATTGTTAAATAAAATTAAGTTAGACATTTCTGATGATTATAAAATTATATCTGATATAAAATATTATAGTTCCAGTGATAATGAAATTTATAATGTTGCAGAAATAGAAATGAATGATGGTAATGGTAAATTAGTAACAAGTTATATTGAGAGGTATTAATGAAAAATAAAGTAGTGGTAATTGTAGTAGCAATAGTATTGTTACTATGTGTATGTTTGTATGTTATGTATAGAAACTGTGTATTTGGTAGTTTTTGTACTAGTGAAGAAGAAACTTTTAAGTCATCAATTAATATTATTTATAAAGAAGTTAAAAATTATCATAATGATAATAAAGAAGAATTAACTTATGGAAGAATTGATGGTAAGTCATGTAATTCTTTTGAAGATTCTGTTTCTAATGTTAATTATTTTATTTCATTTGATACAGAAGGAAATATGACAGAGTTTTATGCTTATGATAATGAATATGAGATAGAAATTAAAAGTGAAAATATAAGTATTAATGATTTAAAAGATGTAGTTAAATATAAAGATTTAATTATTGGTTGTGATGGGAAGAAATAAAAATATGGAGAGGTAAAATGGATTTAAGAAGACAAGATTTGATAATAGCAGCTATGTTGATTTTATCATTGTCTGCGATTATATATTATTATTTAAATAATAAATGTATTTCTGCTAAATATTCTATTGAGGCTGAAACTTTTAAGTCATCTATTAATACAATTTATGAAGAAGCTATAAGTTATCATGCTAAAAATAGTAATACATTAACTTATGGAAGAATTAAAGGTGAAGCATGTAGTTCTTTTGATGATTCAGTTCATAATGTTAATTATTTTATATCTTTTGATACAGAAGGAAATATGACTGAGTTTTATGCTTATAATAATCAATTTGAAGTTGAAATTAAGAGTAATAATATAGTTGAGATTGATGTGAATAATGTAGTAATAAAACATAAGAATCTTGAAGTTGATTGTAATGGAAAGAAACAAAAAGATTAATAATAGAAGCAAGAGTAATCTTGCTTTTTAAGTGATAAATGATATAATTATTGTAGGGTAGATAATATGAGTGAAAAAGTTAAAAAAACTGTTTTAGAATTTGTTGAATTTATGAAAGAAGCACCTCTTAGTGATGATAGACTTCCTAAGTTTAAGATGTTTGTTTTTAATATAATTAATGGTTTAAAAGAAAGCAATAATTTTGATGATAAGTTAGAAATAGAATATAGTGATGAAGAAGTTGATTCATATGAAGCTATGTATGTTTCTCAAACTAGATTATTATCTGAGGCTTCTAGCATAACACATAAATTTCTATTTAATACCACTACTAGAAGATTTAAGAGATTTTATAGTGAAGAAGAAAGTATTCGTGAGAAAACAATTAATCTTTTTATATATTGTATATTTCATGAGTTTAGACATTATTTACAAAATAAAGCAGTTTATACTAATGTTCCATCTAAATATAATATGGAATTAACTAAAGTTAGAGTTGTTGATTATGATGATTATTCTTTGAATCATGATTTATGTTATTTTGAACTTGATGCGGATGAGTATGCTGATAGGAGTTTGAGAACTTTAATAAATATTGAATCTTTACATAATTTGAATGTTATAAATGGTGCTAATTTTATTGAACCTTATTATATATATGCTGGTCATCAAAAGTATGAAATGCATAATGGAAGTGAATATATAAATGGTTTATGTGATTGGGATATAATAAATGGTCATATAATACCTAATGTAAGTGATTATCCTATGTTATGTTATGAATATAATAAAAATGATACTCCTAAAACTTTAGTACAACTTTATGATGAAATGAATAGCCAAGTTAATAAAGTTTCATCTATGAATATTGATGATAATAATAAAAAGTTTGCGATTAATTCTATTCATGAAATGTTTTATGATATATTTTTATATAGATTATCTAAGATGGAGTCTATGGAGTTTTTGACTCAAACTAGTGAATTTGAAACTAAAGATGTTGTATCACTATTTAATCAATTAGCAATGTACTCTAGTAGTGAATTAGAAAGAAAGAAAAAAGCTATTGAAGATAGAAGAATAGCTCGTGTGATGGCTGCTCATGGAAGACATGTGTATAACACAAGAGGAATGATAAAAGTTATTGAGAAAAAGAATAGTTATGGAATGAAAGTTGAAGATTATTTTAATATGTATCATATTGAAGGATTAGATTTCTTAAAATCTTTAGTTCCTGAATGTGGATTTTACTTATTTAATAATGGTAGTAAAATAACTGTTTTAAACTTTATTGATGAATATATTATTCCAAATAGAATTAGTAATAGAGAAGAATATGACAATTTATTAAAAAAGATTGGAGTTAGATCTTTAGCTGATAGTGAATATTTAAATGGAATGGAAGCTTTAAATAAAGAATATACTGCTTCATGTGAAGTATTAAATAGACTTAGAAATGTATATAATAAGAAGTTTGCTATAACTGGTGAAAGTCATTATAGTAAAAAGACTCTTGAAAGTATGGAGTTAATTAAAAATATATGTAATTATAGTGCATTTGTTGATGATTATGACATTAGATATTTAATTTCATTAACTGATACAGCTAAGAAATTAACAGACGATCCTATATTGAACCCTAGTGGTGAAAACTATTATGAAATGTTCTTATTTGAATTATCTTGTAATAATAGAGTTGGCATAGGGTTATGAGATTATGTGTATGTGTAAATAATGATAATAAAAATATTAATCCCATTGAAACAATAGATTCTATTTATAATAGTGGTTTTAGAGATGTATTTATTCAATGGTATGATAAAGAACTTGATATTAGTCAAGAAGAACAACTTAAATATATTAGAAAGTTAGGTCTTAATGTTACATTTGCTCATTTAGGATATAAAGGTCTTAATGAAATATGGAATGATAGTGAAGAAGGAGAAGCTTTAGTTAAAAAATATTTAAGAAATATAGATGAGTGTTCTTTAAATAATATTCCAATGGTAGTAATGCATTTAGTTGGAGGAAGTGAATATATTAATATGACTTCTATAGGTCTTGAAAGATTTAAAACTATATGTGAATATGCAAGAGAAAAAGGAGTTAAAGTTGCATTTGAGAATACTAAGTTAAAAGGATATTTAGAATTTATATTATCAAATATTACTTATTCAAATGTGGGTGTTTGTTTTGATAGTGGTCATTATCATTGTCATTTTAAGGATGAGTTTGATTTTCATAAGTTTAAGAATAGAATATTTTGTGTTCATATTCATGATAATTTTGGTGAAAGTGATGAACATTTGATACCATTTGATGGAAATTTGGAATATAATAAAGTTATAGAAGGATTAAAGATAGCAAATTATAGTGGAGATATGATACTTGAATTATGTTATAGGAATAATTATTTAAATATTAGTCCATTAGAGTTTTATAAAAAGGGATATGAAATTGGTAATAAACTAGTTAGTATGTATGAAGGGAATGATTAAGATGAAGAAACCAATTGTTTTAGCAATATTAGATGGAGTAGGATTAAGGGATGAGATACATGGTAATGCTTTTAAACAAGCTAATACACCATTTATTGATTCTTTATTTACTAAGTATCCTAATAGTAGATTAGATGCTAGTGGAGAAGCTGTAGGTTTACTTGCTGGTATTATGGGAAATAGTGAAGTAGGACATATGAATATTGGTGCTGGTAAGATTGTTTATCAACCATCAAGACAAATAAATAAAGAGATTGAAGAAGGAACTTTCTTTAAGAATGAGAATTTAAATGGGGCTATTGATAGGGCTCTTCAAAATGATTCTGCATTACATTTACTTGGTCTTGTTAGTGATGCTGGTGTTCATTCACTATTTAGTCATTTATTTGCAATAATAGATTTAGCTGCTTCTAGAGGAGTTAAAAAATTATATATTCATGGTTTTAGTGATGGAAGAGATACTAATCCTAAATCTGGAATAGAGTTTTTTAGAAGACTTCAAAAAAAGTTAGATGAAGTTGGCATTGGTACTATAGCTAGTGTTTCTGGAAGATACTATAGTATGGATAGAGATAATAGATGGGATAGAATTGAAAAATCATATAGAGCTTTAGTATATGGAGAAGCACCTAGATGTGAAAGCTTTGAAAAAGCCATTTTAGATAGTTATGATAAAGGTGTAACTGATGAATTTATTGAACCAGTTATAATAGATGAAAATGGTCTTATTAAAAAGGGAGATGTGCTAATTGCATTTAATTTTAGACCAGATAGATTAAGAGAATTATTTAGTGCATTTAGTAATCCAAACTTTAGTGGATTTGAAAGAGAATGTTTAAATTTAGATGTAACAACTCTTATGAGTGTTAGTGATGAAGTTATTTGTAAGAATGCATTTAAAAATCAAAAAGTTGATTTTCCTCTTGGAGTTGTACTTGAACAAAATAATAAAACTCAGTTAAGAATAGCTGAAACTGAAAAATATGCTCATGTTACATATTTCTTCGATGGTGGAATTGAAAGAGATTTAAAAGGATGTACTAGAATACTTTGTCCTAGTCAAAAAGTTGCTACATATGATTTAACACCTAAAATGAGTGCTCCAGAAATTACTGAAAAATTACTTAATGAAATTGATAAAGATATACATGATGTTGTAATTCTTAATTATGCTAATGGTGATATGCTTGGACATACTGGTAATATTCCAGCTACTATTGAAGGACTTGAGTATTTAGATGGTTGTGTTCAAAAACTACATGACAAAGTATTAGAAAAAGGTGGGCTTTTAATAATAACTGCTGATCATGGTAATTGTGAATATATGTTAGATGATAATAATGAACCTGTTACTAGTCATACTACTAATCAAGTACCATTTATAATATGTGATAATAATTATTCGTTAAATGATGGTAAATTAAGTGATATAGCTCCAACTATATTAGAAATAATGAATATTAAAGCTCCAGAAGAAATGAGTGGACATTCACTATTAAAATAGTTGCGTTATAAATATATTTTGTTATAATAAATAATCAAGTGGGGTGAATATATGAATAGTGATGAATTTTATAGAGTTAAAACTAAACTTTATACTAAATTTGGTCAAAAAGAAGTTAAGTCTAGTGGTGATACTGCTAGTTTATATGATTTAAAATCTTCAATTAAAGAATCTTTGAGTTCATATAATGACTTTTTTGAAAAGAAAAGAAAGAGAATTAGAAGAATATTTAGTAGAAATAGAAATTTACCTAAAATAAATAGTATTGATTTTTATAATTCTATTAGTGGACCTAGAGTTGCTATAAATTTTAGTGAATTTGGAGTTACTTATTCTTTAGTTATACATGAAAATATGATGTATGATTTATATAAAGATTTATTTTCTAATGTACCAAATATTAATAAAACTATTTATAGATGTAAAAAAGATATAATGGAATCTTGTGAAAAGTTAAGAGAATTTGAGTCTAAATTTCAAGAACTATCATATTCTTTCTCTGAAAATACAGTTGAAAGTACTGATGGGTTTACATATGAAGATGGAGACTTTAACTTTAGTTTTAAATTAAGTAGACCAGAAGAAGTTCATATTACATTTAAAGATAAAGATGATTTTATTGTTGCTATATCTGAAAATAATGGTGAAATAAATGAATATATGACTTTTTATGAAGATGAATTATTAAAGAAAACTGAAATTAATATTAATGATATAAGTAATCCTTATTATAAGTATTTCTTATGTAAATATTTAGGTATTGATAAGGAACAAACTTTGAAAAAGTAGCCTAATTTGATTTAAATGAGTATTTGTGTTATAATAGTAAATACTCATTTTTAATTAGGAGTAGATAATTTTATATGATAAAAATGTTATTAATATTAGGTTTATTTAATTCTATATTTAATAATAGTAATAATGAATTAGTAAATCATGATTATTTAGATAATCAAATTAGTTTATCTTTAATTGATTTTAAGAGTGATTATGAGGATTTTCAAAGTAAGCAATATTATAATGGTGAAAATATTCATGATATAGCAAATAAACTAAATAAATACTTAAAATCTACTTTAAAAGATAAAGGTGAATTTATTGTAGAGTATTCTATGGAAGTTGGTATGGATCCTTATTTAGCAACAGCAGTTATGCTTCAAGAAACTGGTTGTTATTGGGGATGTAGTTATCTTACTAGAGTATGTAATAATGTTGGTGGTAATAAAGGGACTCCTTCATGTAATGGAGGAAGTTATAGAAAGTTTAGTACTATAGATGAGGGTATTAAATTTGCTATTAACAAATTAAATAAATATTATTCTAAAGGTAAGGTTACACCAGAAAGTATTAATCCATATTATGCTGAAGATAAAACATGGTATAAAAAAGTTAATAATTACATAAATAAATTAAAGAATGCATAATTATTTATAGGGAGGAAATGTCATGAATGAGCATGTTTACTTGCATGATATAGGTAATCCTCATTACTTATATGTACCTGAAGATCAAAGAAAAGTACTTGAAGAAATACTTGATAGTGGATATTTATTATCTAGGAGAATGCAAGGCAAAACTTCTTCTAGAGGTTTTGCTGGGCTTGATTACATATCTTTATGTGATTATACATTAAGAGATTTATGTAATTCTCCAATGTATAATGGATATCATCAATATATTAAAAATTCTTTAGCAGTAGGTTTTCCTAAGGAAAGTTTGGATGCTATAGAACCAATTATAATAGATCCGATTGGAACAATTGTTGATGGTCATGAATTTATGAGAATGCTTGGTAGTTCTATTAGTCAAAGATATAGTGATTTACCAGATGAGATTCAAGTAAAAGATATGGTTAGTATGGATAAAATGACTTTAGTTACTTTTCCGACTAGGTATTATTTAGATGATTCTTTATTTAGTAATAAAACTATTTTATTTAAAAGATTAAGAAAAGAATTAGAAGAAGTTAATAAGTTACTTTCTAAATATAATTATGAAGTTCCAGTTTATGATGTAGAGAGTGGAACGTTACTTGATGAAGAAAATGCTTATAAATTAGTTATGGAGTATAAAAATAAAAAATAATTGACAAATTTGAAATAAAATACTATAATCTTCTCATAAGTGATGAAGAGAAGAGTAGTTATTTATTTTCCTTTATAGAGAGTTAGTGGTTGGTGGAAACTAATAATAGATAAATAGCGAAAAAAGAAAACGTGACAAATCTTGGAGCTTAATCGTATTTCTGCGTTAAAGAATTAAAGGTAGAATTAAAAATCTATGAAGTAAGATGGCACAGCGTAATTATTTACGCGCTTACGAATAGATTTTTTTATTTATAGGAAGGTGATTTATATGGCTAATAGATACAGAGATGTACATTGCGCCGAAGTAACAAGTGAATATGTTGGAAAGGAATTAAGATTAGCTGGTTGGGTACAAGATGTTAGAAATTTAGGTAGTTTAGTTTTTATTACTTTAAGAGATGAAACAGGATTAGTTCAATTAATAACTGATGATGTTAAATATTCTAAATTAAATCGTGAGAGTACTATTACTATGACAGGTCTTGTTAAGAAAAGAACTGATGATATGATTAATAAGAATATGAAAACTGGTGAAATCGAAGTTGAAATTAAAACATTAGAAGTATTAGGCGATGTTTATAAAACATTACCATTTGAAATTAAATCTTCTAAGACTAGTAGTGAAGAAACTAGACTTAAATATAGATATTTAGACTTAAGGAATAAGGAAGTTCATGATGGTATTGTATTTAGAACAAATGTATTAGATTTTATTAGAGCTACTATGAAAGATATGAAGTTTACTGAAATACAAACTCCTATTTTAACAGCTAGTAGTCCGGAGGGAGCACGTGATTTTATTGTTCCTAGTAGAAAATTTAAGGGTAAATTTTATGCATTACCTCAAGCACCACAAATATTTAAACAATTATTAATGTGTAGTGGATTTGATAGATATTTTCAAATAGCTCCTTGTTTTAGAGATGAAGATCCTAGAAGTGATAG
>USNG01000030.1 GCA_900556025.1 uncultured Mycoplasmatota bacterium | reverse complement strand
AATATTTCATATTACCTCCTTTCTTCCAAATTAAAAAGACAAATTTCTTTGTCTCCTCATTAATTAAATACGCAATAACTTTTTAAAACACTTTATTTTTATAGCAAAAAAGAGAAATATTTCTCTTTTTTAATTACCATCCCCAAGAAGTTCCAAATATAATTGCTAATAGGATAAATAATATCAATATTATAAAGAATATATTTGCTCCTTGATTACAGCAACCAGCAGTCATATCAATACACCTCCTTATTTTAAATAAATGCACCTAATATGATTACTAATAAAATAAATAATACTAAAGCAAAAGCAGCGCCTCCGATACCATTTCCTCTATTGCATCCGCATCCACAATTTGTATTCATAAAAACATTCCTCCTTTTTTATCTTTACACTCTTATAGTATGTGAAAGTTCCCTTTTTGTGTATGATAATTACTTGTATTTTTTAACTATATTTGCTATTATTATAAGAGTTAGGAGGATTTTATGAAAAACATTAAAAAATCATTATTAGTCCTTGCTTGTATTGTCTTATTAGCAGGATGTGGTAAAGATGTAAAACTAAAGAATGGAGAAAATGCAATTGTAACTTTAAAAGATGGAGCTATAAGTTCTGATGATTATTATAAAGAATTAAAGAAAGCTAATTCAGCTCAAGTTCTTATGAATATGATTGATAAGAAACTATTAGATTCTTTATATGAAACAGATAGTGAAGAAAAACAATATGTTAAACAAAAAGTAAAACAAGCTGAAGCTGCTGCAGCTAAAGCTGGTACAACTTTAGAAGTATATTTAAATTATTATTATGGTTTAACTTCTAAATCTGCATTTGAAGAATATTTATCATTAAGTTATAAAAGAGATTTATGGACTAATGATTATGCTAAAGAAACAGTAACAGATAAACAAATTCAAGAATATTATGATAATGAAGTTGTTGGTGATATTGAAGCTAGTCATATATTAATTAGTGTAGATGTTAAGAGTGATGCTACTGATGAAGAAAAAACTAAAGCTCAAAATAAAGCTTTAGATAAAGCAAAAGAGATTATTAAAAAATTAGATAATGGCGAAGATTTTGCTACATTAGCTAAAGATAACTCTAAAGATGAAGCTACTGCTAAAAATGGTGGTTCTCTTGGAAAAGTTAATAGTGATGATGTTGTTTCAGAAGTATTTGATGCTTTAAAATCTATGAGTGATGGAAGTTATTCAAAAGAACCTGTAAAATCTACTTATGGTTATCATATTCTTTATAGAAAATCTCAAGATAAAAAACCTGAGTTAGATGAAAAAGAAAAAACTACAATTACTGAAAAAATTGCTACAGAAATTGCTGATGAAAGTGGTTTCTATGTTAAAGCTTTGAAAGCATTAAGAGAAAAGAATGATATGAAAATTGTAGATAGCGATTTAGAAAAATCATTTGAAGAATTAATGAAACAATATGAATCTCAATATAGTAGTTCTAATTAATAAAAAATAAAACATATTTCGAATTAACGAAATATGTTTTTTATTTACTTTAAAGAGGTATTTATCTCTTCATAACTATATCCTTTTCTAAGAAGTGAATTAATTATTTTGGTTTTATCTCCTTTGAACTTTTTACTTGCCTTTTCTAAATCTTTATTTAAAGCATTTGAATCATATTCTATATTTGATAAAACGTTCTCTATCATATATTTATCATATCCTAAATTATATAAATCATTTTTCATTTTAGAAACAAACATATAATAGCTTTTACTCTTCATGATAGATTTCTTTTTATTAGCTATCTTCTTTAGCTTTTCTAACCAAATATTTTCATCTATAGTATTCAAATAATTATCTATATCTTCTTCATTAAAATCAAATTCTAATAAAGACTTCTTTATTTTGTATGGACCATCACTACTTAAATTAATTTTATCATTTACAAATGCTTGAATATAAGATTTAGAATTCAATAAATTTAATTTTTCTAACTTATTAATAGTTTCATTTATTATCTCATCATTAAATTCTTTCTTTTTCAAATAAGATATTATTTCTTTTTTATTTCTCATTTTAATTTCAATATAGTTAAGAGCACTATAAAAAGCATCATAATGTTCATTTTCTTTAATTATTTTATCAATTAAATCTATATCTACTTCGCTTTTGATTAGCAAATCATATTTAAGAATGACATCTTCATATAAAGTAATGTCTGTATTATCGAATATTATTTTATATTTACTTTTACCTACTTTTTTAAATTTATTTATTTTCATAAATACTCCTCTTTTATGTATTTTATCACTTAGAATTTTAAATTACTAGCGAACAAATAAAAAAGAAGAATTGCTTCTTCTTAGTCATTACTATAATTAGTAAAGTATCTTTGAATTAAAACTACTGGTGTTCCTTTGTCTCCGCTTCCGCTTACTAAATCACAAAGGCTACCTAGTAAATCTGTGTAGCGTCTTGGTGTAGTACCTTGAGTTGCCATAGTACCTTTTAATTCTTTATCTTTATCCCTAATTGCTTCTTTCATAGCTTCAGCTAATGCTTCACCATGTAAATCTTTAAATTGATTTTCTGAGAAGTATTTAAGTTTTATTTCATTTGGACTTCCTTCTAAACCTTTAGTATAAGCTGGACTTACAACTGGGTCAGCTAATTCCCAAATCTTACCTACTGGATCTTTAAAAGCACCATCTCCATAAACCATAACTTCAATAGTTTTACCAGTTTTTTCTTTTAATAATTCTTGAACTCTATTAACAAGTTTATCTCCAGTTCTTGGGAATAATTTAACTCTTTCTTCTGTTGAACGATTACTTCCTAATAATCCATATGGAGAATATCCACTTCCATCAACACTTTCATTTAAAATATCACTCATTAATATTACATTAGCTGTTGGATCATTAGCTAAGATTCTCTCTTTAGTTTCTTTTCTTGTATGAATGTCACAGCAGATAACATCTTTTGTATATTTTAAAATATCTTCTGGACTATTTGAGAAAACCATTTCAAATTCACAGTCTTCTTTAAGTACTAAATCTCTATATACTTCATACATATTTACTCCAGTAAATAAATGTTTGAAATGAGAGAATTTTTCTTTGTATTCTTCTTCAGTAATTAAGTCAGATGTTTTAACTCCGTATTTAATTAAATCATCTCTATATAAAATGTCGTTTCCTACTTCATCAGATGGAAAACTTGATAATAATGTAATTTTCTTAGTAGATCTTGCCATTGCTGATAATAAAACTGCAAATCTATTACGACTTAATATTGGAAAAACAATACCAATATGATCTGAATTTAGTTTGTTTCTAATATCTTTTGCAATTTGATCTAATGTAGCAAAATTTCCTTCACTAATTCCCACTACTGCTTCAGTAATAGCTACTACATCCTTATCTTCAAAATCGAATTTTTCTGTTTCACTAGCTTTTAATAAAGAATCAACAACTACTTGAGCTAAGTTGTCTCCTTCTTTAATAATTGGTGTTCTAATACCTCTAGCGATTGTTCCTACGTTTCTCATAAATCACTCTCCTATTATATTTTAGCATAAATATTTTTACTAAAAAATAGGAATTACACATTATTTACAATCTAAATAAAAATCATTTATAAATTATTAAAATATTAATTTTTTATTTATTTTTTAAAAACTTATGTTATAATTAATTAGTACTGCAAGTGTGGCGGAACTGGTAGACGCAGCAGACTCAAAATCTGCCGGTGTGGAAGCACCTTGAGGGTTCGATTCCCTTCTCTTGCACCAGATTGATTGATACTCGAACTTTTAAAGTTTCGAGAGTAATAAATTACTAACAGAAATGTTAGTTTTTTGTTATTTAAGAAATAAAGTGAGAGTGATTATATGTTAACAATAAAAACTAAAGAATTAAATATAAGTGATGAATTAAGAGATGAAAATAGAAGACTTCATAATTTCTTAAATGTAATGCTACAAACTATTAAAAAATTCTTTAATAAACTTTTTCATATTGGAAGTGAAAAAGATAAAGATAATGTAGTTGAAGAAATAACTTCTTATCATGATTTAGGTTATTATAATGATAGAGATTTACATGAAATAGCAGATGATACACCTAGAGAAGAAGAAATAAATAACTATATCTATGAACAAAATTATGGAATTGATAAAGATTATGATGATAGAGATATAGACATATAAAAAGACAAGCAATTGCTTGTCGGTAATATCTATTTCCAATAGATAAAACACACTTCTCTATTGGCAGAACCAATAGGTGTGCAAAGGGAATACTCCTTTTTGAAACATTAAAACATAATTAAGCAAGAACTTATCGTTCAAGCAAAATTATGTTTTTTAGTACAACTTATGTACTAAATCTAGAAAACTGTCAAAATTATCCGGTAATTTGTGATAAATATGGACATCATATTGTTTATCTTTTTCCACAATTCTAATGTTTATTATAGTATTTTCATTTTCTGAATATTCTTCATTTTTCCATTCTCTTATTATTTTAAAAAAGGTATTTAAAAAATCGTTAAATTGTTGTAAGTTTAATTTGCTAAACTTTCCATTTAAGGAAATATTTTTTTTGTTATTATCCACAATTATTGTATTATAAATACCAAATTTATTTATAGAAACAATTACCTCAACTAGATTATTAAACATTTTTAACACTTCTCCCTTTAAATAAATTCATACTATTAATTAATTCTGTAATATTATCATTTGCATTAATACAAGGCATACTATGAGTTCTTGAGAATAAATGCATATAATCATAATAAATACTATTTATTTTTTTACTAAACTCTTCCCAAAATTCTCCAAAATATTCATCCAATTTTTGAGGAGTATTGTTTATTGCACAATTAGAAAATAATGTCTCATGTTCATCTAAAAAATCTTTGGTTAATGGAAATAATGTTTCATATGTTGATTCACCTTCAATTTTATAATCGTTTGGATTATCATACATATAAATTCCTGATTTGTGTAATTCTTTTGTAATTCTTATGGCAAGATATTGAGTTCTTATTTCGTTAATAATATTATTGGTATTATTGTTATCCTTTATTGATATTCCCACATAATCTCCACTCGTTTCAATTTTATGAATTAATTCATGAATGATATTAACGTCCAATCCTTTAATACCTAGGTTCATCAGATGTAATAATGGTATTTTAATAATTTGATGGTAAGCAATACCATTTTCGTTTTCATCACGTATGTATCCTGCCCAAGCATTTTCTAAAAGAGCAATAGCACTGAGATTTTCTGGTGTGAGTTCAACCCCAAACTTTTTTCTTATTTCTTTAAACATATTTTTCCCATATTTAGATTTTTGTATAATGCTATTTTTATAAATAGTTTGAAGTTTCTTTCTATACTCAATCAATTCGTTCACATCATTTGTAGACAAATTTTCTAGTTTAATTCCTAGAGAATTAATGATTCTTTTAAATTCTTCTTGATCATGTATTATATTTTCTTTCATAGATTTAGGAATATTAGGATCATTTAACAATTCAATGCTTTTTGAACTAAAGGCATCAATAAAACCACTATTAAAATTATTATCTGTAAATAGTGACAAGAATGTTTCACTTTCAATATTAACTATATCAAAATTATCTATTTGTAATTTGATTTTTATATACTCAATTAGTGCTTTTAGATTAGCGCTTCGTGATTCGTTTTGAACCTTTTTAAATTCTTTATATCTTAAGTTAATTAATAATTTACTTAATTTATTTATTTGATTACCATGTGCTCTTGAAAAATTATAATCTTCTTCTGGAGTACTAGAAAAATCAAAAAATACATTATCTAATCTTTTCTTTATAATGTCAGTGTATTCATGACCATAATAATTGATTAAAATATCAATTATAAAATTCCTGTTCTTATTAAAATTATCATTTATATCAACAAGATTTATCATTTTGTTGTCACCTCAATTAACAAACTATACAATCATATTTTAACATATTTTTTAACTTTTTTATCATTTTGAATCAAAATGTAGTATAATTAAATCAGTTAGTAAGTTATTACTACCTATTAATGTTTGTAAGAAATGTTATTCGACTTCTTCTTCACGGGCACCAATGTAATCAATAAACTCCCTTAAAATAAGGGATTTTTTAATGCTAAATTTATTAAAAAACGATACTTTTCCTTGTCTTCTACCTATTTTATGGTAATTTTTGCAATTTAATTATTAACACACGATGATAAAGATTTTAACATTTAAAAGCGACCTACTGTCGTCTAAAAAATTTAAATTCAATTCTAGTATCACACTCACTATTGGCACAACTAATAACTATGTAAGAATCTCTTTTTACATAGTTTAATGAATCATATATAATCAAATAATATTGTTTTTTTATTTTCAAAGCTTTGTAATAAATTTAAAATAAAAAGATTACTACATTCTAGGGCCACTTTTTGATAAGTCATCAATTAATTTATATGTATCTTCAAGAGTTATTTCTCTATTAAATCTGTAAAACACTTTTATCACCTACTTTAACATTCTTATTATTTTGAATTATCTATCTAATAAAAAATGCTTAAAATTAAGCATTTCTATTTTTGTGAATTAATTTAATTTGACTCTTGTACATTTTATATATTTCTTCTAGTGAAATATTATTTCCTTCTAGTTTCATTTCTATTGCGTAATTAATAAAATCATATACAATATCATCTACATCAAATGAATAAAGTGATAAAGATTGAGCTCTTTCTAAATATAGTGTGCATGGACTATTCTCTTCTTCTTTCATATGTCCGATTGCATAAAAACTTATATATTCTTCTTCTGACTCACTTTCTTTATAATTTAATCCAAGTATTGGAACATTTTTATTCTTACTTCCATTTTCAGGATTTTCTAATATTTCATTTCCTTTTGGAGCTATTAAATAAAAATTACTACTGAAAGAATTTACTTTAGTACTTTCAAACTCAATTCCAAGTTTATCATATAATAATTCACAAATAACTGGAATTACTTCATTTACCTTAAACATTGACATATTTTTATATTTTACTTTATGATCATAATCCATTTTTAACACCACCTTTTTCCAAATTTGTAGTATAGTAAAAATATGTAGAAATGTCAATATAATATATGTTAAAATAAATTAGGTGAAATAAATGAAAGAAGAAAATATAAAAATTATTTCTGATCAAGATTCTTTAGAGTTAGATTGTTTATTAATTAAGCCAAATAAAGAAATTAAAGCAATAGTTGAGATTGCTCATGGTATGAATGAACATAAAGAAAGATATATTGATTTTATGAAGTTCTTAGCTAAAAATGGATATGCATCTTTTATACATGATCATAGAGGACATGGTAAAAGTATTAAAAACATTAATGATTTAGGATATTTTTATGAAGATAATGCTTCTTATGTTGTAGAAGATTTACATCAAATTAATGAATATTTAAAAAATAAATTTAAAGATAAAAAAATAATATTATTTGGACATAGTATGGGGTCAATGATAGTAAGAAAATATATTAGTAAATATGCTCATACTATTGATGGATTAATTGTATGTGGTTCTCCTAGTAAAAACAATGCTTCTAAATTAGGACTTAAAGTTGTTAAGTTATTAAAATCTATTAAAGGTGAAAGATATAGAAGTGAATTTGTTAAGAAGTTAATGTTTGGTGGATTTGATAAAAAAGGGAGTGAACCTAATAGTTGGGTATGTCATAATAAAGAAATTCTTAAATTATATAATGAAGATGAATTATGTAAATATACTTATACTTTAAATGGATATGAAAATATTATTAAATTAATGATAGATATATATAATCCTAAAATATATAATAGAAATAATTTAGACTTACCTATTTATTTTATAGCTGGTAATGATGATCCTGTTATTAAATCTAAAAAAGATTTTAATGAAGCTATAAACTTTCTTGAGAAAATTGGATATCATAATATAGATAATACTTTATATGATGATATGAGTCATGAAATATTAAATGAGGTTAATAATAATTTAGTCTATGATGATATATTAAATTGGTTAAATAAGATAATTTAAAAGAGTACATTAGTTATGTACTCTATTTTTTATGATGTTTAATATTTCATTTATTTTTTTATTTTGATTTTTTGATTGTTTTTGAATATTTAAATATTTATTTAATAAGTAATTTAAGTATTCATTATACATCGTTTTATCTATGTGATTTAAACCTATTAGTTCTTCTTCTCTTGATAGATTATTATTGCCTATAGTAAATTCTATTAAATTATAATATTTGTTATTTTCTTTTATTATTAATTCTTTATTTATTTTATAACCTAAATCATTCATTTTAACTCTTAATATATCATGATAGTTATTTGATATAGTTATAATTTTTTTGAATTTAATATTTGTATCACCTAGTATATCTAATATTGTATGAGTTCCCATGCCTGATAGTACTAGTGTATCTACTTCACTTTCTTTTATATTATCAAGTCCATTTGAAACTCTTAGATCTATTAAATTATCTAAAGATAATTCTTTTATTGTTTTAGAAGCTCTATCAATGACTTTTTCACTTATATCTGATGCGATAGATTTTTGATTTCTTTTAGCAAGCATTATTGATAGTTTAGCTTGATCACACCCTACATCTACTACTTTATCATTTTCATCTATAAGTGAATAAATAGATTCTATTCTATTCAATTAAAAAATCTTTTAGTTTTTTAGCTCTTGATGGGTGTCTTAACTTTCTAAGAGCTTTTGCTTCGATTTGTCTAATTCTTTCACGAGTAACTTTAAATTGTTTACCTACTTCTTCTAGTGTGTGACTTGAACCATCAAATAGACCAAATCTTAATTCTAGCACTTCTTTTTCACGAACTGTTAGTGTATCTAATACTTCTCTTAATTCATCTTTTAATATTTCGTATGTTGCGAATTCTTCTGGTGACATGGTTCTTTCATCAGCTAAGAAATCTCCTAAGTGTGAATCGTCTTCTTCACCTATTGGTGTTTCTAGTGATACTGGATCTTGACTAATTTTTCTTATTTCAGCTATTTTATCTACTGATAATCCCATTTTCTTTGATAATTCTTGATCAGTTGGTTCTCTATTTAATTCTAGAGTCATTTGACGTTCAATTCTAGCCATTTTATTAATAGTTTCAACCATATGAACTGGAACTCTTATTGTTCTTGCTTGATCTGCTAAAGCTCTTGTTATAGCTTGTCTAATCCACCATGTAGCATAAGTACTAAACTTATATCCTTTATCATAGTCGAATTTTTCTACAGCTTTCATTAATCCAATATTTCCTTCTTGGATTAAGTCTAAAAATAGTAAACCACGTCCAACATATCTTTTAGCTATACTAACAACTAAACGTAAGTTAGATTCAGCTAATCTTTTTTTAGCTTTCTCATCACCTTCAGCAACTTTTTTAGATAATTCTTGTTCTTCTTCTAAAGTTAAAAGGCTTATTTTACCTATTTCTTTTAAATACATTCTGACATTATCATTAACAGACATATCTTTACTTTCATCTGGTACATCATCAATGATTAAATCAGCTTTTAAATCTATTGGTTCATTTCCTTCATCATCTTCAGCTCTAACTTCGATATTATTTTCAGATAATGCATTATATAATTTGTCTAATGCATTAGCATCTAAATCTAAATCTATTGTTTTTTTAGCTATTTGTTCATAAGTTAAATAGCCTTGACTCTTTCCTGTATTTACTAATTCTTCTATTCTTTCTTCGAATGTTTTAATATTGTTTACCATTTTAACACTTCCTTATTTATATTTTCTATTTCTTTAGCAATTTCTATTTTTTTATTGATATCTAATGTATCATTCATTTCTTGTTTTAATTTTTTTATTTTTTCTTCTATACTATATTTTTTTATAGTATTTATATAATCATCTAATTCTTGATTTGTGTAATTATCATCATTATGATACATCATTACTTCTTTTAATGTTTCATTTATATCTTTTAGTTCAGCAACATAATCAATAAAATCACTATAATCAAAGTAACCATATGTCTCTCTAAATTCAATTATTTTATGAGCTAGATTTGACATATTATCATGTATTAGGTATCCTAGTGTATTTTCAAAATACAGTATTACATCATCATAATGTAACATTAAATATAATAATCTAATTTCACTTATATCATATTTATTATATCTTTTCTTTTTTATTTCTTGTTTTGAAGCTATTTTAGGCTTCGTTATAGGCTTTTTTATCTTTCCTCTGATAATTGACTCATCTATATTAAATTCATTTGATAATTCTTTTATTTTAAGTTCTTTTAATATATCATCATCTAATTCATTTAAAGAAGCTATTGCTTCATTTATATATTTACTTATATCAGTAGCATCTTTCATATTTTTATTTGATTTTAAATATTTAAATTTAAAATCTATAAAAGGTATTCTATTGTTATAAGCTATATCAAATGCTTCTTTTCCTTTTGCAGAGATAAATTCATCACTATCTTTATAGTCATCAAATACTATAACAGAAACTTCTATATTATTTTTAAGTAATTCTTCTCCAATAGATATTGTAGCAGTCTTACCAGCATTATCTTGATCTAAATTTAATACTACTTTGCATTTATATTTTAATATTTTATCTAAATGGTCTTTAGTAAATGCTGTTCCCATTAGAGCAACTACATTTTTATAACCTATACTAGACATTCTTATAGTATCCATAAATCCTTCAGTAATAATTATTTCTTTTGACTTTTTAATATTTTGAAGTGAATTATTTATATTATAGAATGTATTACTCTTTTTAAATATAATTGTTTCTTTTGAATTTGAATATTTAGGAAGTGTATCATCTTTTAAATCTTCTTCTAAATATTTTCTTCCTGAGAAAGCTATTATATTATTATTCTCATCTATAACTGGAAATATTATTCTATTTTGAAACGTATCATAAAGTCTTCCGTTAATATTTTTTACTATATCTATATCTAATAAATCTTTTTCACTATATTTTTTTGATAACATGGATGATAGTTTATTTGATGTAGATAATCCAATATTAAATTCATTTATTATGTCTTTATCTATTTTTCTTTTTGATAAATACTCAATAGCAAGTTTTCCACTTGATGAGATTAAATTATTTTTGAAATATTTGTTTACTGTATCATTTATTTCATAATATTTCTCTAGTGCTGAATTTACTTTTTTGGGTGTGACTGCATCCATTTTAATTCCAGCTCTATCTGCTAATATTTTTAATGCTTCAAGAAATGTTGTTCCTGTATATTTTTCTACGAATGTTATTACATTACCGCTTTCTCCACAAGAGAAGCATTTATATATTTGTTTATCTGGGTGGACACTAAATGATGGACTATGATCATCATGAAATGGACATAGTGCTTTATTTTTATCATTTAAATCTATATAGCTACCTATTACATCTACTATGTCATTTTTTGATTTTATTTCATCAATTAGTTCTTTTGAAACAGATGCCATATTTGTCCCTCCATTAATTAAATACGCAAAAACTTTTTAAAACACTACTTTTTTTTGAAAGTTTTTTAATTTTTTGCATAAAATATATGTTAAAATTCAATTTTTACTGTAATATTCTCTCTAAAGTGTCAGAATATTTTTTTGTTAAGCCTAATTCTAATATTTCATTTATGTGATCATAAAGTGTATCTAAACCATTTGTATTATAGTTTCCTTTTGCATTTCTTATATGATATTTAAATCCATAATCAACCAAGAAAGGTCTTAAAATTCTATCTTGCCATCTTTCTCCTTGATATAAAATAGTTTTATATCCGCAGATATTTATTTGCATCCATCCAAGTACTTCTACTGCAAAGCTTTCAGAGAAATCTGCGCCTTTCATTCCGTAGCTACTTAAATATTCTTCATATAATGCATAAATTCTATCATATGCATCAATATCATAATCTTCTAGTCCAGCCATAAATGTTTTAAATAGACTACTATGATCTTGTCTAGTGCCACCTTCTATTTTTCCTATTTCACTATATTGACTTAGTAATTCACCATTTGGAAGAACCCAACCTCTAAAGTTTTCGCTTCCTTGTTTATTAGTAATATCACTTAAGAAACTATCAATTATTTCTTTTTTACGAGCTTCAACTTTTCTTCTCTTTTCTTCTAATGCTCTTTTCTTTTCTTCTTCTATTCTTCTTTTTTCTTCTTCTATACGTTTTAATCTTTCAATATTGGATTTAGATAGTATAGCTTCTTTATTTAGTTCTATTAATTGATTTAATATTCCTTTAATTTGATTTGATGTATACCCATAATCAGATAAAACTTGAATGATTTTATTTAATTGATCTATTAATTCTTGACCACTATATTTACTAAAAGCATCTAATATAAATTTTTCAATTAATTCTTTTTCTGATTCAGTAAAAACTTTTGGTTCATAAATATTACCATAGTTTTTAATTGGTATAAAATCATTATAATAATTTTTAGTATTAAAACTTTTGTAATATACATAGTCATCATACTTACTCATTGATATTCCCCCTTCTATAAAAAAAAGCGACTATATTATATCATATAGTCACTATTTTGTCAAAATAATTAGATTGGCATAAATGTCGTTAAATTGTATTTAATTGGTAGAAAAACTATTGTAGAAATTGATATTAAATATAAAACATATATGATTACTAACATAATTTTACTTTTTCTTAATTTTTCTACTTTGGCATATACAAAGAACAATATTGATGTTATAAAACATAGCATTATTGCTAATAATGGCAAGTATTTTACACTTAATCCATCATATATTGAGTCTAAAAAAATTGGATGATTTTGTATTAAAACTATATTAGTTATAAGCATAAGAAATACACTCATAGTATTAAAAGCAGAAAATATTATTAAACTCATCAATGAAAATTTAGATTTGGAAAGTCCTAAAATAACAATTAATTCTATTACAAAAAGCATCATATGAAAGTAATACATGAATAATAATGCTGCAGGTGTTGCATGTATGATTCCATCTATTTGTCTTTGATATCTAAAAGACATCCCATAAGCTATTAATATACATGTGAGTATTGTTGTTAATGTCTTTTCAAACTTTGTCATTTTAATTAAAGTACTCGTTTCTTCTGTATTCATCTCATTCATTTTTGTACCTCCAATAATTTAATAGTATTTTCGTCCATTTTAGAATTATAATATTTATCTATAACTTTTTTAAATAATTCGTTATTGCTTGCTAAATAAAATAAGGTCATGCTTGAGTTAATTTTTAAATTATCTGGATAACCCACTATTGATAAAATATCATTTGAAGGTAACATCAATAATTCATTAGTTATTTCTTCTAAATGACTTCTTAATATATCATTTTTCAAATATTCTTTTGCTTCTTCTAAATCTATTATTCCATAGTATTTAGCAGTACTACTAAAACCTAAACTTGATAATTGTGGAAATATATACCATATCCAATGAGATCTTTTTTTACCACGTTTAATCTCATTTAATGCTACTTCGTAATCTTTTTCTTGTGCTTTTATAAATTTATCAATACTATTCATTTTCCTTTTCTTTAGTAATATCAAAAGTTATAAAGTTAACAATTTTCTTTAAATCATCTACTTTTATTTCTATTTGATATCCTATTTTACCTCCACTTATAAATATACTTTCGTTATTATAAACTGTTTTATCTATTACTGTTTTAAATGTTTTTTTCATTCCAATTGGTGAACAGCCACCATGGATATAACCAGTTAAGCCTAATAAATCCTTTGATTTTATCATTTCTATATTTTTTTCATTTACAGAGGAAGCTGCTTTTTTTAAATCTAAATCTTTGTTTACTGGAACTAAAAACACATAATTTGTATTACTTTTGCCTATTGTTACTAGTGTTTTAAATACTTTTTCTTCATTTTCATTAAAGTATGCGGCAACATCTTTTCCGCTTATTACTTCACTATTAGTATAATCATGTACTACATAATCTATTTTATGTTGATCAAGTATTCTCATCACATTTGTTTTTTCTTTTATTTTATTCATAATTATCACATATATATTATATCAAAAAAAATAACTCTTTCGAGTTATTTATTTAATTTTTCAAATTTTCTAAATTCACTTGAATCTTCTAAGTCAGTATCTTCAAGTTCACTTAAAATTCTTTTTTGTTCTCTAGTTAAACTAGTTGGAATAATTAATTTTAATACGCAGTAGAAATCACCTTTCTTCCATGAATCAGGATTGTTAATTCCTTTTCCTTTAATTCTTAATATATCACCTGGTTGACTTCCTTCTTTTATTTTGATATCTACTTTTCCATCTATTGTTTTAACTGTTTTTTTACATCCTAAACATAAGTCTGTTATAGTAACTGGTAAATCAACATAAATGTCATTTCCTTCTCTTCTATAAAATTCATGTTCTGGATATCTTATTTCTATATATAAGTCACCGTTAGGTCCACCATTTATGCCTGCTTCTCCTTTTCCAGCAACTCTTAATTGATCTCCATTATCTATTCCTGCTGGAATATCAATTGTAATAGTTTTGCTAACTTTAACTTTTCCATTTCCTCTACATGTATTACATTTTGATTTATATGTAACACCTTTTCCATTACATTCAGAACATACTGTTCTTGTTTGAATTGTTCCTAGAATTGTGCTAGTTTGTTTAATTACATAACCACTTCCACCACATTCTGGACAAGATGTTTCTCCATGTCCACCTTTTCCATCACAATCATCACAAGTTTCATAATATTCTAAATCAACATCTTTTTTACAACCATATACAGCTTCCATAAAATCTATTTTTAAGCCATATAAAGTATCTCTTCCTTTTTTAGCCCTATTTGTATTTCTACTGCTTCCACCTCCGAAAGCACTTCCTCCGAATGAGCCAAATCCTCCTCCGAATAAATCATCAAAGATGTCACCAAAGTCGAAGTTGCCAAATGGATTTCCTCCACCGCTATAAGCTCCTCCTCCAGCTTCACCATAAGGATTTTCAAAAGCTGCATGACCATATTTATCATATTTAGCACGATTATCTTTATCAGATAAACATGCATATGCTTCTTGTGCTTCTTTAAATTTTTCTGGAGCATCTGGACTTTTATTTAAATCTGGATGAAATTCTTTAGCTTTTTTTCTAAATGCACTTTTTATTTCAGCTTCAGTTGCATCTTTAGAAACGCCTAGAACTTCATAATAATCTCTTTTTGCCATATATCACTACTCCCCACTTGTATATTTTTTTAATAATTTTACTTTTTCATTAAATATATCAAAAGCTCTATTTAAAACTTTTTCATCGCTTATATCAATTCCAAGTTTAAGTAATAATTCTAATGGATAATCACTTGAACCACTACTTAAGAATTCAATATATTTATCTTTAAATGTTTTATCATTTTCTAATTTATCAGCTATTACTAAAGCACTTATAAATCCAGTAGCATATTTATATACATAAAATGGTGTATAGAAATGAGGTATTCTTGCCCATTCATATTGTATATCTTTATCAATTGTTACGGCACCACTGAAATGTTTTCTATTTAAATCATAATATGTTTTACATAATAAATCTTTTGTTAGAGATTCACCAGCTTCATATTTTTTATGAATTAAATGTTCAAATTCAGCAAACATAACTTGTCTAAATACTGTTGCTTTAAATTTATCTAGAAATTCAACTATATAATATATTTTTTCTTCTTTATTATCTGTATTTTTAATTAAATAATTTGATAATAATACTTCATTTACAGTTGAGGCTATTTCTGCTAAAAATATTGGATAGTCTGCATAAATATATTCTTGATTTTTACTACTGTAATATGTATGCATAGCATGACCCATTTCATGAGCTAAAGTACTAACTGAATCAATATTATTTTCGTAATTTAATGATACATATGGATCTACTCCATAAGCACCCCATTGATATGCTCCACTTCTTTTTTTAGCTTTTGGATATACATCAACACAATTTGTTTCTAATAACTTATTAAATGTTTTTAAATAATCTTTGCCAAGAGGACTAAGAGCTTCATTAACAATCCTTATTCCTTCTTCATAAGATATTTCTTTTTCTGGTATTGAAGAAGTATTTACATATATATCATACATATGAGGTTTAAATCCTAATGATTCAGCTTTTATTCTATAATAATCTTTTAGATATTTAGTGTTTTTATTAGTAATTTTGATTAAATTTTTATATAACTTATCACTAACTTTATCACTAAATAAATACATATCTAAAATATTTTTATATTTTCTTGTTTTAGCAGAGAATCCGTCTATTTTAACCTTTCCAATATATAATGCACTAATTGTATTTATATGATTTTTATAATATTCATATTCTTTTTTAAATGCATTCTTTCTTACTTTTCTATCTTTAGAAGATATTAGTTTAGTGTAATTTGATGTAGTAAGTTCTATTTTCTTACCATTTTCATCTTTAAGTGTTCCAAATCTTGCATCAGTATTATTAATTGCATCATAAGCATCATTTGGTATTCTAAATGTATCACTTAATTCTGATAATATTTTTTCTTCACTTTCACTTAAAACATGTTCTTTTCTTCTAAATATTTTTTCTAAAATAAATTTATATTTTGCTAAATCTTTGTTTTTAGATATTAGTCCAAGAACTTTTTCATAGCTAGAAGACAATATTTCTGGATTTATAAATGTTCTTTCACTATATGCTTTATTAACGGCGCTAATAGCTCTTTCTTTATAATCTTGGAATTCAGGATCTTCCATATTGTCATAGTATCCTAGAAAAGAATATACATATAATCTTTCTATTAATAAATCTATTTTAGAGTCTAATTCAAGTACTTCTAAAAGAGTTTTATCACTTTCCAATATTTTTCCTTTATACTTTGATAATTCTTCTAATAATCTATTAACTTCATCTATTTCTTTATTAAATTCTTCTTTGTTTTTATAAAATTTTGTTAAATCCCATTTATATTTATCCATCATTATCTCCCTTATATAAATTAAGGGCCCATTTAAAGAGCCCTTAATCAATTATTATTTTTCTTCGAATTCAGCATCTTTTACATTATCTTTTTTAGATTCTTTTTCTTCTGATTCTTCTTCATGTGAAGCATTTTCACTTTGTTTTTGACTCTCAGCAGCTTGTTCTTGATAAATTCTTGAAGAAACTTCCATTACTTTATTAGATAATTCTTCACTAGTTTTCTTAATTTCATCAGTGTCTTCGCCTTCTAAAGCTTTTTTAGTTTTATCAACTAATTCTTCTACTTCTTCTTTTTCTTTATCTTTATTTTCAGTCCACATTACAACTTTATGACCATTACCTGCAAGTTTACTAGCAAGGGCAAGACCATAAGCTCCAGTTCCAAGCATTGCTATTTTCATTTTTTACCAGTCCTTTCATTATAGACTTTATTTAGTCCATTTTCTATATTATTATCTTGAGGAATATAATATTTACTTCCTATATATTCTTTAGGCATATAATTTTGTTTAACATAATGATTTTTATAATTATGAGGATATAAATATGCACTTGAATTTGTCTTAATATTATCAGGTATTTTTGTAGCACCTTTTTCATTTAAATCACTAATTGCTTTATTTATTGCTAAATATGCACTATTACTTTTTGGAGACATTGCCATTTCCGTAACAATAGTTCCTAAAATGATATTACATTCAGGAAAACCAACTCTTTCAGCGGCATTAATAGCACTATCAAGTCTAGGTCCAATACCAGGATTTGCAAGACCTATATCTTCATAAGCAATTACTGATAGTCTTCGTTCAATTGAGTCTAAATCACCAGCATAAAGTAATCTTGCAAGGTAGTGTAAAGAAGCATCAATATCACTTCCTCGAATACTTTTTTGAAGGGCACTTAATGCATCATAATGTCCATCATCACTTTCATCAATAAAAACATTTGCCTTAGAAATAATTTCCTTTATTTTATCTATGGTAATATCTTTTTTAAAGGCATAATATGCTACTTCCAAAATATTGTAAGCACATCTAACATCTCCACCACTTGCACCTGCAATGTATATTAGTGCATCATCAGAAATATCAATATCAGGTAGATATTGTAAGGCTTTTTCTAATCCTTTTTTAATATCTTCTTTAGAAAGGGCTTTAAGTTCAAAAATTGTACATCTACTTCTTATCGCAGGATTTACCTTTATAAATGGATTTGAGGTAGTAAGACCAATTAAAATAACTGTACCACTTTCAAGATAAGGAAGAAGTATATCTTGTTTATCTTTATTCATACGATGGATTTCATCAATAATTATTATTTTTTCACCTGAAAGTCTTGCATCATTAATTGCTCTTAAAAAATCATCTTTATTATTTTGAGTTGCATTTAAAAACTCATATGGCATATCCATTTCATTTGCAATAACTTTTGCAAGAGTTGTTTTGCCAATTCCTGGTGTTCCATATAAAATAAGAGAGAACATTTTTTTATTTTCAATTAAATTTCTAAGTACTTTGCCTTTACCTATTAAATGCTCTTGTCCAAGAACATCATCA
>USNG01000029.1 GCA_900556025.1 uncultured Mycoplasmatota bacterium | reverse complement strand
GACTCGAACCTACAACCGCCCGGTTATGAGCCGGATGCTCTAACCAATTGAGCTAAAGGTCCATCGCTAATTAATAATAACATAAAAAAAATTCGTTTTCAATAATTTTTATTAAAAATGTTTATTTTTTTATATTTTGTGATATATTAATTATAGAAAGTAGATTGATAATATGAAGAAAAACATTTTTATTAAATATTTAATAAGTATATTAATAGTATTTTTAGTCTTTTTTATAATATCAAAATTATTTATAAAAGACAGTGAAAATGCAGAAGATGAAATAACAATGTCCAACATATATTATTCAAATAACAATACAAATGTATATGTAGAATATCCAAGATTTAAAAGTGATAAGATAAACACAATCATCACAAATATAATTTATTCATATGTAAAAGATTTTAAAGCTTCAGAATCAGAAACAAAAGCATTAGATATCTCATATGATATTTATAAAATAAATGACTATGTAAATATTACTTTTAATATTCAAAATACACTAAGTAATGTAAAAAATAAAAATATTCTAATAGATACATCAAAAGAAGAATTAGCCTACATTACAAATATATATGATAAAGATTATTTAAAATATGAAATAAATGATTTAGTTTATTACAAATATTCTCAAGATATATATAATCTTATAAAAGATGAAAATATAAATAATTTCACTTATATAATAGATGACAATAAGATAGATATTTATTTTAATAATATAGACTTCAATTTAATCAATTATATTCCATATGTAACAATAAATACAAATACTGAACAAGAGGTAAGTTATACAAGTGGAAATAAATTCATAGCTTTTACTTTTGATGATGGACCTAGTGAATATACAAATGACTTACTTAAAACATTAGAAGTAAATAATGCAAGTGCTACATTCTTTATGATTGGAAATAGAATGAAAGCATATAAAGATACAGTATTAAATATATATAATTCAAATAGTGAAGTAGGTTCACATTCATATTCACATAAAAATTTAATAGAAATAGATGAAAAAGAGTTAGAAACTGAATTAAATACTCCAACTTTAATATATAATGAAATAACACATGATAATATAACGCTTTTAAGGCCACCTTACGGCAAATATAATGATTCACTACTTAATAGTAATTACAATATAGTTTTGTGGAATATAGACCCAAAAGACTGGCTATTAAGAGATAGTAAAAAGATATATAATAATGTAATTTCAAATGCATGTGATGGATGCATCGTAATATTTCATGACATTTATCCAGAAACACTAGAAGCAATAAAAATGATTTTACCAAAATTAACAGAAATGAATTACAATATAGTAAGTGTATCTAAATTAATTGAAGTAAAAAAATATGACACTAGTATTAAAGAGCCAATTAGTCACATAAACTAATTGACTTTTATTTTTTAAGGCTTTACAATAAGCCTATAAGGGAGAATCATGAATAAAGAATATATTAAATTAGGCACAAATTACATAGTTTCAGATGAACAAGGAAACTTAAGAGTTTTAGAAAGTGAATCAGGGCAAGCATTAGAACAAAAACTTCGTCAAGAAAACAAAGTAGAAAATTTAGAAAGTTCTTCTAAAACATTAAAAAACAAATTAATAGAAAGCAAAAGAAAACTTAAAAAAGTAGAAAAAAGTCTAAAGAAAGGAAAAATCAAATTTATAGCCTCTTGTCTTTTAGTGGTTACAGTAATTACAATTTTAAGTTTAGTACCCAATATGACATATACTTATTTTTTAACACTTTTATTACCATTTAGTGTAGTAGGATTATATTGTTTAGTTGAAGCATCTATTAATTTTATTGGCAGGTATAAATTAAAAATAAAATGCTATAAAGAAGATATAGAAGAAGATGAAAGAAATCTAAATATACTTTTAAAGCAATTGAAACAAGCAAAAGAAAAATTAAATTTATTAGATTATAGTTATAATATAAAATATGCTCAAAATGTAGATATTAGAAATATAATAGTTGAACCTAAATTATCTATTGAAGAAACAAATTCAAAAGAAAAAGAGAATACTAAAAAGCTAGAATTGATATAAATTCTAGCTTTTTTATTAAAAAAGTATTTATTTTTTTTAAAATTATGTTATAATGAATAAGAACTTAACTTTTGGCCTGCTAGCTCAGTTGGTAGAGCAACCGACTCTTAATCGGTGGGTCTAGGGTTCGAATCCCTAGCAGGCCACCAAATATTGTTAATTAAACTGCTAATGCAGTTTTTTGTTTATAAAAAAAGAGTTTTAATTCATTTTTAAAGCTCTTTTTGCATATTCATTTGCTTCACTTTTACCATTACTTAGGTGATACCATTCATTTAAATGTCTTTCATACATTAAAGTTCTTTTGTTTAGAACAATGCTTGTTTTCTTTAATTCTTCAATATCTTTTGCTAATTCATCTTTTCCAGCTTCTAAACTTGCTTTCTTACGTAATAGAGCAGCAATTAATCTATATTTTTTACTAACTATATCATAATGTTTTAAAGCATTTTCTAATTCAAAAATTCTAATAGTATTCGTTTCTAATTCACGTACTTCTGAAAAAGATTCAACAACCTCTCCTAAATATTCATCATAATCACTTTCCAAATAAGTATAGCTATATAAACCCCTTTCATTTGGTACTGATTCTAATATTTTAATTTTGTCCATAAAAACCTCTCTATAAATATATTATATTAGATAAAAATAGTTAATTCAAGTATATAAAATGTATAATTATATGATAAAATATATTTGGTGAAAAATATGAATAAGAAATTAATAATATCGCATATCGCAGATATAGATGGTTTAGGCTCAGTAGTTCTATCAAAAATAATATTTAAAAATATAGATTATATTTTAGTAGAATTACCTGACTTACAAAAAACAATAAAAGATTTAATTGATACAAAAAAGTACAAAGAATATGAAGAAATATTTATAACAGATTTATCTATCAATAATGACTTAATAAAATTAATTCAAGATCACAATGATTTAAAAATTAAAATAAAACATTTTGATCATCATGAAAGTGAAGTAGAAAATAATAGTATTGATTTTATAAATGAAGTTCCAATCAAAAATGGTATATTAACTTGTGGCACATCTTTATTTTATGATTACTTAAAAGAAAATTATAAAGATAGTTTTTTATATAACAATGCTACTATTAGATTCGTAGAAGGAACAAGAAGTAGAGATACATGGGACTTTAAAAACAATGGCAATAAAGATGCAAATAAATTAAAAATAGTTCATTTGTATTATGGAAATGAATATTATATTAATAAATATATAGATGTTTTAAAGAATGATTTAGAGTTATTTAATGAAGGCGATAATATATTAATTAAAAGAAATGAAGAAGAACAAGAATATTACATAAAAGAATGTGATAAAAAACTAATAATATTTGACTTAGATGGCTATAAAGTAGGTTGCGTCATAGCAGAATCATATAGAAGTGAAGTAGGGAATGTATTATCATCAAATCATCCAGAACTAGACTATATTTTAATAGTTAATTTCTTTAGAAACTCATTTTCATTTAGGACAACTAAAGATAATGTAGATGTATCACTAATAGCCAAAAAATACGAAAAGAATGGTGGAGGACATAAAAAAGCAGCAGGAATGAGTATTACTGCTGAAAATATTTGGTTAATAGAAAAAATAATAAACTGTTATAAAGACAAATCAAAAGAAGATACAAATTAAATATCTTCTTTTAAATTACATTTAATTAGCTAATACAGAAATAGCAATAGTGAAAATACTAGCAACCATAGCAAACAACATAACCCAAGCAAATATTTTTTTAGCTAAATCTCCAGATTTCATTTTCTTTTTCTTCTTTTCCATAACATTTACCTCAAATAAATTATAATATAAAAGTAATAAAAAATAAAGAAGTAAATATACTTTAATATGAAAATAATAAAAAGTAGAATATTTAAAGTATTAATATTGTTATTTATATTAGGACTACTATTTGGCGTGATTAGTTTTATTTTTATGGATAAAACATCATTAGAAAATTATACTCTAAATTATGTAGATTTAATAAGTAAAAATAATTTTGATTATATTAAAGGATTAATAAATACATTAATATCTAATTATAAATATTTATCTATATTATGGATATTTGGTATTATATTCTTTTTATTTCCTTTAGTACCATTAATAATCATTTATAGAGGTATATCAATAGGATTAATGATTAGCAGTATAATTTACTCATTTAAACTAAAAGGCTTCTTATATGCTTTAATAATGCTATTTCCAGCTAAAATAATAAATGAATTAATATATATTATAATGAGTTATTATAGTATAAGTTTTTCATTAAAAATATATAACGTTATAAAAACAAATAAATCTATAAATATAACTTCTTTCTCTAAAAACTATTTTTACATATTATTAATATTTATAGTAGCACTAACTCTAACAAGTATATTTGAAGTTTATTTAAGTACAAATATTATAAAACTAGTAATATAATTATATAAAAAGATTTAAAAACACTCAAATAAATGATATAATCTTAAATGTTGAAAGGAGTTATATCATGAAAGTAGTAGTAGGAATGAGTGGAGGAGTAGATTCAGCTGTATCTGCATATTTATTAAAGAAACAGGGATATGAAGTAGTTGGTCTATTCATGAAAAATTGGGATTCTAATATTAATAATGATCCTGAAGGTATTACAGATGGAGTTTGTCCTCAAGAATTAGATTATAGAGATGCTAAAAATGTATGTGATGAATTATGTATTCCACTATATAGAGTTGATTTTATTAAAGAATATTGGGATGATGTATTTAAATATTTTTTAAGTGAATTAGAAAAAGGTAGAACTCCTAATCCAGATATAATGTGTAATAAATATATTAAGTTTGATAGATTTAAAAAAGAAGCTAAAAAATTAGGTGCTGATAAAATAGCAACCGGTCACTATGCAAGAATTGAAGGAAATAGACTTTTAAGAGGAGTAGATAATAACAAAGATCAAACTTATTTTTTAAGTCAAGTTACTAGTGAACAATTAAAAGATGTTTTATTTCCAGTAGGTGGTTTAACTAAGCCAGAAGTAAGAAAAATAGCTGAAGAAAATCATATTCCTGTATATGATAAAAAAGATTCTACAGGTATATGTTTTATTGGTGAAAGACACTATCAAGAATTTGTTTCTAATTATTTAAAGGGTAAAAAAGGAGACATAATTGATGTAGAAACTCTTAAAAAAGTTGGAGAACATAATGGTCTTATGAATTATACAATTGGTCAAAGAAGAAATGTTGGCTTAAGTGGTGATGAAAAAAGACATTATGTATGTGGAAAAGACTCTAAAAAGAATATTTTATATGTAGCATATGGAGAAGATTCAAAATATCTTTTATCTGATGAAGCTATAATTGAAGATATGAATTTTATTTCAGACAAACATCCAACTTTTGCTACAGCAAAATTTAGATATAGAAGTGAAGATGTTCCAGTTCAAATAGAATATATTGATGATAAACATATAAGAGTAAAATATAAAGATGTAAAAGCAGTAACTCCAGGTCAAGCATGTGTGGTTTATTTAGGTGAACAATGCTTAATGGGTGGAATCATAAAACAAGTATTTAAAGACGGAAAAGAAATCTGGTATCTAAAATGATAAGACAAACATATGAAGAAATTAATCTAAAAGCACTAGAATCAAATGTAAAAAGTATAATAAGTCAAAGTAGTGAATATAAATATCATATTGGAGTAGTTAAAGCTAATTGTTATGGTCTTGGTCTAAAATGTATAAAAAGTATTATTAAAGGTGGAGCTAATTATTTAGCAGTTTCTTCATTAGAAGAAGCATTAAGTATTAGAAAAATTACTAAAGAAAAAATACTTATTTTAGAACCAATAAATCCAAAATATATAAGTTTAGCAAGAGAAAATAACATCACTCTTACAATAAGTTCATTAGAATACTTGAATAATGTAAAAGCTCAAGAATTTACTTGTCATATTAAAATTAATACAGGTATGAATAGACTTGGTATTAATTCAAAAGAAGAATTTGATGAAGTATATAATATCATAATGAATAGTAATATCACTTTAGAAGGCATATATACTCATATATATAAAGCATCTGATTCTAAATGTACAAATAATCAATTTAAGAAATTTGAATATATTACAAGTGATATAGATTTAAATACTATACCAATAGTTCATATTCCAAACAGTGAAACAATATTTAACTATAAAAAGAAACCTTATATTAACGGATGTAGAATGGGTATAATAATGTATGGTTTTTCAAATGATATAAAACTAAATAGTGTATTTTCTCTAATATCAAAAGTAATAGAGATAAAGCATATTCATTCTGGAGATACAGTTGGATATGATGGAAAATATACAGCATCAGGTGATGAAAGTATTGCAGTTTTACCAATTGGTTATGCAGATGGAATATTAAGACATAATTCTGGAAGAAATGTATATATAAATGGAAAAGAATATAAAATAGTTGGTAATATTTGTATGGATATATTATTTGTAAAAGTAGATGACAATGTAAAAGTAAATGATGAAGCATATATAATTAAAGATAATGATCACATTAATCAAATAGCATCATATTTAGATACAATTAATTATGAAGTAATGTGTTCAATAAGCGATAGAGTAGTTAGAGAATATAAAAAATAGGACATTTTAAAGTCCTATTTTAATTTACTTAATTTTTGAATTGTAACATCACAAGCTTTTTTATTAATATCACAATATATTCCTTTTCTATTTAATGATTTGGCAACAACAGCTGTAGTACCTCCACCTAAGAAAAAATCAGCAACAGTATCTCCTGGATTAGAACACATTTTAATTATTCTTTCAACTACATCATATGGTTTAGGAGTATCATAACTTTCAGCAATCTTACCACGATTATATTCATCAAGCATATTATCTTCATCCCATAGGTTACCAACAGGTTTAACAAATGATTTTCTATAAGGTAAGTTATCTATTAATATTAATTCATTTTTATCATATAACTCTCTTAATTTACGTTCACTTACTAAACAATGTTTATTTTTTTCTTTAAAGTTAATTTTCATACCATCAATTATGATATCTTTACTTCTTTCTTCAACATAGCCATTTTCAAATAGAGGACTAACTCTCTCATTATCATCTTTTAATTCATTAAAAACAAAATTCTTACTATCTTTAACATAGTATAAAATAATATCAACTTGAGAATCAAAATTAGCATAAAATCCTCTTTCATTACTATGTTTTCTATATATTCTATTTCTAAAATTAGGTACACCAAATATTTGATCCATAAGTATTCTCATATAAGAATCAAGTCTCCAATTACAATGAAGAAATATACTTCCATTAGGTTTTAATATTCTTTTCATTTCAATAATTCTAGGTTTATACCATTCTATAGCCTCACTAGGACTACCTAAATTATCATTATAGTCATCAAATACTTTACCAGTATTATATAATATATCTGAATATATTAAATCTACACTTTCACTAGGTAAACTTTTTAATAAATCAATGTTATCGCAATTATAAATAACTTGATTATCTTTATCATAATATTTCTTCATATCACACCTCAACAATATTGTATCTTATTTTATATTTTTACTCAATCATATAATAGACAATAAAGTAATTATATAGTATCATATAAAACAAAAAAGGAGGCCAAAATGTTTGAAGAAATAGAAAATTATTATAAAAAGAACAGTAGAAATATAATAGCAGAAATTATACTTAGAAAATGGACTATCATATGTTTTGGAATTGCAATAATTAATTTTATATGTTTGCTTATATTTATGCAAAATAAAATTCTAGTTTGTATAATATCACTATCGTTTACTGCTCTAGCAACTTATATAGCAATAAAACTTATTTGTAAAGATTTCAACAAAAAATTTAATGCATATTATAAACTACCAAGTATACTTAAGAAAACAAAAGAAAATAAAAAACCAACTATCATAGATGATAATAAAACATATGACAGACTATTAATGAAAAGATATCTTAAAAAAAGAAAATTTTATAATATAGAAATGATAAAAAATATTATAGATTATTATAGAGAAAAGCATAATAACAAAATTGACAATTATCTTACTATATTAACTATTATTATTTCATTGATTGCCATAATTTTTAGCAACATTAAAATTAATATTATATATACTATATTAATTATTGCATCAATATTATTAATCTATAAAATGGTATATAAATTTAAGAAATCAGTTTTATGTTTAAATAATGGATTAAATGAAAAACAAAATATATATGAGTCATTAGATGAAATATTTTCAGAAATTTTGAACGAATATATAATTGAAAGTAAAGTTAAAAAGAAGAAAAATAACAACTTATAATTAATTTAATCACAAATATTTAATTTCAAACTATTGACAACCAAGTGTAAAGTGTTATACAATTGTATTGTACATAATAGATAGGAGAGATTTTATGAAAGAATTAAATGAATTATTAAGTGAAATAGGTATTTCTAAGGTAAAATTAGCTAAATATTTAGGCGTATCTAGACAAATGATATATAATTATTTAGAATTAGATTCTCTTAGTAAATGGCCTCAAGAAAAAAGAATATTATTATTAAAATTATTAGATATAGAAGAGGGTAGTGATAAGGCTATCAAAAATATTAAGGTTACTAGTGAATACTTAGAAAACGTAGAAGCTAGATTAAATCAAAATGTAAGAGATATGAATAGTCAAGCCTTCAATTATAAAAATCTAACTAGGGAAGAGCAGGAGTTATTGAATGATTTAGTATTCTTAATCAAAGAAAAATTTACTGAAGAAAAAACAAAGGATACATATTTTACATTCTTATATTTATATCATGTTTTACAATCATTAGATAATGTACCAGAGATTAAATATATATTTGCATATTTATCTAAAAAAACTGGATTTACTAATCCAATGGAATTTAAATTTAATGAGACAAGACAATTTATATTAGAGAGTATTATATTTACAGCATTTAATCTATATAACAATGGTGGTGCATCTAAATCTAAATTAGCTGAATCACATGCTAGATTTGTTCAAGAAATTGAAAATGACAAAGAAGAAAAATTATCTAGAACTCAACAATTAAATTCAGTTAAAATTCAAGCTTTAAAAGAATTAGGATACACTGAAATCAATAAAGATAATGCATCAGAAGTATTAAATAGAATGGCTGAAATTCAATCAAGAAAAGTATAAATTATTGATTAATTTTTATGAATAACATAACTTCCGATAATATATGTTATGTTAACTTCTACATATTTAAAAAGATTATATATCATTTATATAGTCTTTTATTTTGCATTTAATTAATATAACAATAACCTATTTCATATTACGATTAATTTTAACGATATTAATATAATTATATGTGTTTAATGATTATCTATATAATTAAAATTTATTTTATAACATAAAATTTATTTGCAATCTAAAAACAATTAATTTATATACTACTTACCATCCAATAAATAATATTCATTCATTATTAATTATAATTGGTAATAAATCAATTAAATTCAAAATAATCTATATTATATAATTTAATCGAGATGTATAAATATTCATTTAATCATTTCTCGATGCGTTTTAGAAACACCTCTTTTTTCTAATATAATTAAATTATAAAGATATAGTATTTTTATATCAAATAATAAACCCCCCTCCTCTACTTAAAATTAATAGAAAAGGGGGGATACATTATTTTTATTCATAATTAATTTATTATCATTTGAAACAGCATTAATAGCAGTATCAATAAAGCTATTTATATTATCTCTATATAACATCAAAACTTTTTTAGTAGTTTCAATAACTTCTTGATTATCAATTCCTAAAAATTGTGCAATTGATTCTGTAGAAAAATATTTATCATCAACGTAACCAAGTTTTAAAGATATAATTATAGCTTCTTTAATAGATAGTGTTTTTAGCATTTGTTCAAAAGTAGGGGTTCTAAATAATTTAAGGATGTTAGAATATTCTTCTTTAGAAAATGTTTTGCTTTCCTCTACTCTGCTTTCTTGATTTTCAACTTCTGGTAAAGAAACACTTGGTTCAATAACGGCATCATTATCTTTAATATTATCTTCAGTAGTTTCTTCCCCTACTTCTTTAACATTAGAATATAATAAAATTTTTTTAAGTTTAGGTATAATTACAGCATAATATAGATTCATTTCTTTTTTATTTAATTCACTAAATGTAGGATTTTCTAAATCACCACCATGTCTTTTCATTAAAAATATCATAGTGGAAAGAAGATAATTGTTTAATTCTTTTTAAATTCAAATCCATAATACCTCAATATAAATAAAAAATATATCTAAATAATTAAGATATATTATACCATCAGTAAATAATTCAGTAAATAAAATTATATAAAAATAAGAATTAAAGAAAGAAAGCAAGCACAAATAACACCAACAAATAAGTAATCATTCTTTTTATATTTAATGACTTCCTTTAATATTTCACTAATTGAAAGCCCCACCATTAATCCACCAGTAAACATAAGTATAAATGAAAGCATTGTATCATTAATATAATCTTTTAAAAATATGTATGAAAGTACTGCTCCGATAGGCTCAGCAAGTCCTGATATTAATGTATATTTAATCGCATTTTTTCGTCCTTTGCCACTATAATATAAAGGTATACTAATAGCTATTCCCTCTGGTATATTATGAAGTATAATTGCAATACACATTTTAATACCAATCTTGATATTTGTATAAGCAGAAATAAATACAATAATTCCTTCTGGAAAATTATGTATCATTAAAGATATCATACTCAAAATACCAATTTTATATAAATTTGATGATTCTTTTTTAGCATTTATTAATGAATTAATTCTACTTATAGATAAATATCCAAATAAAAATACTAGTATTGATATAATAGTTCCAAGAATAAATCCATAATTATTAGTTAAATCTATAAATGATTCAGGAATTAATTCAAAAATAGAAATAATCATCATAATTGTCATTGAAAAAGATAAACAAAATACAATCATCTCATTAACTTTTTTAGTTTTAATAAATACTAAAAAACTACCAAGTACAGTAGATAACCCAGCTATTAATGATAAT
The DNA here is from genome assembly GCA_900556025.1 of uncultured Mycoplasmatota bacterium. Next base: position 8,035 of record USNG01000029.1, on the reverse strand, counting down.
ATTATAGGACCAATTATTTCCATTTTCATATTAAAAATATATACATTAATATTAAAATTATTACCATAATAATACTGGGTGGTGATAAAAATGGCAAATGCTAGAAGCAATGCAAGAATGAATTCTAGAGCAAGAGCTAATTCTAGAAGCAAATCAAATGCTAGAAGCAACTCTAGATGTAAAAGCAATGCATCATCAAGATGTAAATAGTAAAAGGATATTCGTTGAATATCCTTTTATTTTATGTTACTATAAAAATATGAATAGTAAGTTAGTTAAGAAGATATTAAGTACAATTTCAATATTAGCAGTTACATCTAGTGTAACTTATTTTGCTTTAATAAAAATATATAGAAATAACGCTTACCCTTCAATAAAAGAAGCAACAGTTAAAATAACTAACGATGGGGTATTAAATATAAAATTTAAACTTAATGAAAATAAATTAAAACATGATAAAATTTATTGTGCTGAAACAAATAATATTGAAACAACAGATAAATGGATTTTAGCAAAAAATGGTGAATGTAATATCAAGGCAGATGAAAATAAATCTTATACTATATATTTAAAAAATGAAAATAATGAAGTATATAAAGTTAGTAATACAAAAAAACTAGGAAATATATTAAGTATGAGTTTTAATAAGGAAAAAATATATTTAGCAGTTAAAGGCACTTATGCCCCTACTCTTGATATTAAATCAGTTGGATATTTTAATAAGGAAGATATAAAGTACACAATTAACGATGAAAAAATAGCTTCTATAGATAAAGATTTAAAAATAACTGGTCTTAAAGTTGGAAATACTACTTTAACTGCAGAATATAAAGGAATTAAAACATCTACAGAAATCGTAGTAACAGATCTTATTACTGTAAGACCTAAAAAATATAATAGTAAAAAGCCTTATCTTCCATGCGAAAAATATAATGAAGAAGAAAATGATTTACTAGATGAGATTCTTAAAGATAGAGTTGCTGAAGTTGGTTATCAAACAAGAGCCAGTGCTGTTGAAGCTGCAAGATTCTTAACTTTAGAATTTCCATATAAAATTAGATATTTTTCTGAAAATGGAAGAGCTAGTACAAATGGTATTGATGGTGAAGGAAGATATTATCATAAAGGCTTATATTTAGATGAATCAAGATTTACAAATATTAAAAAGAAAATGGCTGGACCTAAAACATGGGGATGTCAATTATATAGTAGACCTTCTCATGGAAATAGACCTAATGGGCTTGACTGTAGTGGCTTTATAACTTGGGTAATGCTAAATGGTGGATGGGATGTTGGAGATATAGGTGCTGGACTTGCTTCACACTTAGATTTAACAGACTACGGAAAAAGAATCAGATTTAATGCAGATGTAGTAGCGTCAGGAAAAGTTAAAGTTGGAGATTTATTAAGTTCAGGCGGACTAAGCGGAGGCCATATAGCTATGATAGCTGGTGAAGATGATGAATATTATTATGTTGCAGAAAGTTTATGGACTCCACCAGATGTAGCTGTAATTATTAAACCTTATTCAAAGAAAACTATATTTAATCGTTACTTCTATGTAATGTTAATGGATAGTTATTATAAAGAAGATGGAAAACTAACTAAATTATGGTATTAAAATGAAAAAAAGAACAAAAAGAGACAAAAAACTAAAATTAAAGAAAAAATATGTAAGACTATTAAGAAAAATAAAAATATTTTTTATAAAAGTATTCTTAATTCTAATAGTCATCTTTTTAATTGTATGCATATATAAAAGAATCACTACAACATATAAAGAAATCAATATAAAAGATAATACAATAGAAATAACATTATCAAGTAAATATAAAGACTCAGAATGTATATTAAGTGCCACTACTCCAACAAATAATGATAAATGGATTAAAATATCAGATAATAAATGTGTGTCAAATATAGATACAGGATATAAGTATTTATTTATAAAAAAAGATAATAAAATTAAAAGAATAGATAATATATCAAAATATAAAATAAATGAAAAAGAAAACTTATATTTACCACTAGATGGTAATTATGAATACATAAAATATTATATTGGAGATTATAATTCTATTAAATCAGAATATAATGATAAAATAATAGACTTTGTCAATGGTAAAATATCAAGTAAATCTATTGGTTCAACTACTCTAAAAGTGAGTATAAATGATAAAAGTTATAAAATAAATGTTACAGTAACAGATACAATAGTAACTCCTCCAAAAGACGGATATGATTATGATAAAAGATATCTAAAATGTAATGAATTTAGTGAAGAAGAAACCAAATTATTAGATGAAATATTAAAGAATAAAATTAATGATGCTGGTTACAAAACAAGAGCTGGTGCTATTGAGGCAGCAAGATTCTTAACATTAGAGTTTCCATATAGAATAAATTATTTTTATGAAAATGGAAGACAAACAACAAATAATGTAGATGGCGAAGGAAGATATTATCATGAAGGACTATATCTTTCAGAAACAAAATATCAAAGTATAACAGGTTCTAAAACAGGTCCTAAAATGTGGGGATGTTCACTTTATAGTAATCCTGCTAAAAAATATATGGATAACGGCCTTGATTGTAGTGGATTTGTATCATGGGCATTATTAAACTCAGGATTTGATGTTAAAGATGTAGGAGCAGGTTTTTCAGTAAATAGTGACTTAACTGACTTTGGAGATCTTAAAACTCTAACAGAGTCTCTAGCAACAAGTAACACTATTAAACCAGGAGATTTACTTCATAGTAATGCAGCTGGTGGTCATATAGCTATTATAATTGGAATAGATTCTGAATATTATTATGTAGCACAAGCATTATGGTATGATGAAGTTGGTGTAATAATTTCAAAATATAAAAAGAATAACTTACCTAATTCATTTAGTGAAGTTGTATTAATGGATAAATATTATATTAATGATGGAAATCTAACATATATGTGGCAATAAAAAATCGACTAAATAAATAGTCGATTTTAAAATGTTTATATATTAATATAAATTTATACATACATTTTATAAAAACTCAAAAATAAGTCTTAGAACACCCCTAAATGTTCAAATAATATCTTAGTTCCAATAAGAATTAAAATAACACCACCTACTATTTCAGCAATATTCTTAAATTTATTACCAAAAACATTACCAATCTTAACACCAATAACAGAAATAATAAATGTAATAACACCAATCAAACTAAAAGATAAAACCATATTCTTACTACCATATAAAAAAGCATAAGCAATACCTATAGCCAAAGCATCAATACTAGTAGCAATAGCTAAAACCAACATAGATTTAAACTTCAAATCACCATAACTACCCTCTTCTTCATGAAAAGCTTCATAAATCATTTTACCACCAATAAATACAAGTAAAACAAAAGCAACCCAATGATCAATATTAGTAATTAAACTCTCAAACCTACTTCCAAGTGAATAACCAATTAATGGCATTAAAGCTTGAAAAACTCCAAACCACAATCCAACTTTAATAGCATCTTTAAATTTAATATTCTTAAGTTCTAATCCAGTACATATAGATACAGCAAAAGCATCCATTGCAAGACCAACACTCATTAATATAGCTTCTAATATACTCATTTCTTATCTCCTTCACCATATGGATTAACATGTATAATAACTAAATAAATATCATCTATCTCTTTAATAATTTCTTTTTCTAATTTATTAGCTATTTCATGACTCTTAAAAGTACTCATATTTCCATCTACATAAATTGTAAAAGATATCTGATATTTGTATCCAACTGGAGTAGAATTAAAATGAATAACTTTCTTAACTTCTTCATGTTTATCTATAATTTTAAAAACTTTATTTTTAGTTTCAATTGATATAGATTTATCCATCAAAACATCATAACTTTCTATAAATATTTTAATATATACTATAAGTATCCAAATAGATATAATAGTTCCAACTACCCCATCTAAAAAATATATTCCATATATACTAAATATACAAGAAATTAAGTTCAAAGTAGTAATAATACTATCATAAAAATGATCTTTTGAATTAGCTTTTAATAACAAATTAGTATATTTTTTATACAATTTATTAGTATAGAAATATAAAATCAATTTAGTAATAATAGTTATTAAACATACAACTATTAACCATATAGAAAACTCATATGTTTTATTATTTATAAGTGAACATATAGAATCTTTAAGTAAGAATAATGACATTAATATCATAGATATACTAATTAACATAGAATATATATATTCTGCTTTTCCATGTCCTAAATTATGATCTTCATCACATGGCTTACTTGATATTTTATTACCTATAAATGTCATTAAAGATGAAAATATATCACCAGCACTATTAAACGCATCAGCCATCATAGCTTGACTACCAGTAACAAAGCTAACTATTCCTTTTATAATCATCAAAAATATATTACATATCATACCAAGCATTCCAGCTCTTTTAGTACTAGTATATCTATTCATAATTTTTCTCCTTAATAATTTATATTCAAAATATAACAGATATTTCTATCTGTTATTTTAAAAATCCATCTATAATAGCTTTTTCAGCTTCTCTAGCACTAAGCCCTAGAGACATAAGTTTAATAAATTGTTCTCCTGCTATTTTACCAATTGTTGCTTCATGTACTAAAGTTGCATCTACACAAGCAGCATCTATTTTAGGAATAGATTTAACACGAGCATTATCTTTAATAATCGCATCGCACTCAACATGACCATAACAATCAGCTTCACCAATCATATTAGATTCAAATGTTTGCTTAGATTCATCTTCAGCAACACTGCGTGAAACAACATGAGCGCTTGATTTGTTTCCTTTAAGTAGTACTTCAAACATAGTTTTAGCATTTTGATTATTACTTGTATATATTTTTTCATTAATAGTTAATTTAGAATTTCCATTAAGTATAGCTTTAGTAACTCTATTAGCATCATCTACTCCTTTAATTTGAGCAGTTTCCATAACCATAGTAGAATTATCTCCAAGTATAACCTCAGTAGTAGGATTAAGTATTCTCTTAGCTTCACCATTACCATCTCCATAGTGAACTTCATAGTATTTTACATTAGAATTTTCTTCAATAAAGAATCTATGTATTCCATTATGAGCACTATCCTTATGACCATGATTAGAAATTCCACATCCAGCAACAATAGTCACATTAGAATTCTTTCCAATAAAGAAATCATTATAAACTATATCAGTCATACCACTTTTACTAACTAAAACAGGAATATCTACTACTCCATTAGAAGTATTATCTTTAACATATACATTAATACCTTGACCATCTTCTCTAGATTCAATATTAATATATTCATTAACTTTTCTTAAAATACCACTACCATTTAATCTAATATTGTAAGCATCAGCACTTTCATATTTATTAGGTAATATTTTTTTAAGTAATTTTTCTTCTTCTTTATCCATTATAAATCTCCTCCTTCTTACAACAAGGTTTACTTATAATAGAATTCATAACATTCTCACAAGAATCAAAATTAACTATATTTCCATTTTCCATTAATATAACTTTATCTGCCATATTAAGAATCTTTTCTTGATGAGATATAACCAAAGTCATAGAATTATTATCATCACTAATTTGTTTAAAAATTTTGTTTAAATTTCTAAAACTCCATAAGTCAATTCCAGCTTCAGGTTCATCAAATATAGCAATTCTAGGTTTTCTAGCAAGAACAGTAGCAATTTCTATTCTCTTAAGTTCTCCTCCACTTAAAGACTTATTTACTTCTCTATCTATATATTCTAAAGCACATAATCCTACTTTAGATAATATATCACATGCTTCTTTTTTATTAATTTGTTTATTAGAAGCAAAAGATAATAAATCATATACAGTAATTCCTTTAAATATTACAGGTTGTTGAAAAGCAAAACCAATTCCTAAATTTGCTCTTTCATTTATAGATAAATTAGTAATATCTTCACCATCAAGTAAAATCTTACCACTGTCAGGCTTAATAATACCCATAATAATCTTAACTAATGTACTCTTACCACTACCATTCTGACCAGTAATAACATAAAATTTATTTTTATCTAATTTCAGATTTATATTATTTAATATTTTTTTATTGTCTCTTTCAAAACAAATATCAATAAGTTCAATCATAATTACTCCTTTCAAACAAAGAATATTATATCATTTGAAATATTCAAAATCAATTAATCTAAGTCACTAAAATCAAGTTCTCCATAAGCATAAATATATGGACTTTTTAAAGGATATTTTTTATTTTGTACATTTAAATGATTTACATTTCCTTCAATAGTATAAACATATTTTTTATCAGTTTTTTCGACTATACCAACATGATCAATAACGCCATTATTATTCCAATCAAAAAATATTAAATCACCTTTTTTAGGACTATATTTATTAGGAAATTTTAATAAAGATTTTTCTTTATAATAATCTACACCTATCTTAACCCAAACAAACTTAGGAACTTTAGTATTAAGTAGACCATTTTGATTAGCAACCCAGCTTACAAAAACAGCACACCATTCAACTCTATGATTAAATCCATACCAATTCCAATACTTTTCACCAGTATTTCCAACTTCTTTAAGTGCAGTATTTACTATATTCTCACGAATAACTTTTTCTTTATTTAAATCATAATATAACTTATCTATATCAATAGAATCATAACTATTTTTATCAAATAAAATTCTTAAAGTAATATAATCATTCATCTTAAAATAATTAGTCAAATACTTTTGAGCAGTTTCTCTATCTAATTTGATTTCTAAAACACTGCCAAGTTTATTTTTATACATTTTAACATCATAATCTTTAGTTAAATTATAAATATTATTAGTAAACCTAGAATAATCAAAATACTTATCAATCTTTTTAGCATTATTTTCTAAATAAGTATAATTTATATCAATAATATCATTATTAATAGAACTATTGCTTTCTTCATTATTATTTGGAAGACTAGCACTACTTTTAAAATCGCTGCAAGCATAAAAAACACTTATAATAACTAAAAGAAGAACAAATAAATAATAAAATACGTATTTTTTATAGTTCATAAAACACCACAACTTCCAATAAAAAATAATTAAGAATAATTTTAGCTACTATTCTTAATTATTATATCAAAATTAACTATTAATTGATAGTATTTTCAATCATTATAATCATCTAAAAAACTTTTATAGACTCCATCCTTTTTAGTACCAAGAACACAGTTTAAATTAACGTTATCTAGACTCTTAAATATATTATAATCAGCATTTTTATTTACTTTTCTAAGATTTTTGATTAATTCTTTCATTTCTTTTCTCTTACTAGTTCCATCATTTATTAATGAACATCCTTCAGTAAATCTACATGCACAATTAATAAATGTAAGTTCATTAAACTTTTTCCAAGCAATAATTGCTTCTTCTTTAACTAAATAAAGAGGTCTAATAAGTTCAATGCCTTCATAATTATCAGAATGTAATTTTGGCATCATAGTTTTAATCTCAGAACCATATATCATAGATAATAATGTAGTTTCAATAACATCATCAAAATGATGTCCCAGCGCAATCTTATTACATCCCAGCTCCTTGGCATGAGAATACAGATAACCACGTCTCATTCTCGCACAAAGATAACAGGGATTATTCTCAATTTCTGCCACTGTATCAAAAATATCACTTTCAAAAACCGTAAGAGGAATTCCCAGAAGCTCTGCATTATCCTGAATAATCTTCCAGTTATCCGCATTATAGCCCGGATTCATTACCAGAAACACCAGTTCAAAATGAATCTTCCCATGGCGCTTCAGCTCCTGAAGCAGCTTCGCCATCAGCATAGAGTCCTTACCACCTGAAATACAGACAGCAACCTTATCGCCCTCCTGGATCAGCTGATATTCATTCAATGCCTTTGTAAAAGGCCTCCAGATTGTCTTTCTGAAAGTCTTGATAATACTATGCTCGATTTCCTTTGTTTTCTGCTTCTTCTGTTCCTCAGCATCA
>USNG01000028.1 GCA_900556025.1 uncultured Mycoplasmatota bacterium | reverse complement strand
CAGCGTATTGCATTGGAAGAAGTTTATCTAAAGCTTCTTTTCTTGCTTCACGAGTACCTGCAATAATCATTTTTTGAACCCAAGGCAATCTGTCAGGATCCATGAACATGTGTTCAGTTCTGCAAAGACCAACACCTTCAGCACCAAATTTCAATGCGTTTTCGATATCTTTAGGAGTATCAGCGTTTGCTTCAACTTCTAACTCTCTGATTTCATCAACCCAAGAGAAAAATTTGTTCCAGTTTTCGTCAATTTTTGCATCTACAAGTTTAACAGCACCGTCCATAACGATACCTTTACCGCCATCAAGAGAAATTACGTCATCTTTGTGGTAAACAGCACCGTCACAACCTGTCAAAGTTTCGTTTGCCAAGTCAATTTTCATGTCTTCGCAACCTGAAACACAAGGTTTACCCATACCTTTTGCAACAACTGCTGCGTGAGATGTCATTCCGCCACGAAGTGTTAAAACACCTTGAGATACAGCCATACCGTGAATATCATCAGGGCAAGTTTCTACACGAACCAAGATAACTTTTTCACCTGCTTCACCTCTTTGAGCAGCTTCTTCCGTATCAAATACGATTTTACCAACAGCAGCTCCAGGAGAAGCGTTTACACCTTTTGAAACTTTGTGAGCATATTTAACAGCTGCAGGATTGAAACAAGGAAGTAAAACTTGGTAAACTGAATAAGGATCAACTTGTTTGATTGCTTCTTCTTTAGTTAATATTCCTAACTTTGTTGGTGCTAGAATTATATTTTCAATAACAGTCATATTATTAAATAAATTAAATGACTGAAATACCATTCCTATTTTCTTACGTATGGACTCTAAATTATGATGATAATTTATATTATTTCCTTCAAATATAATTGTACCAGAAGTTGGAATTTCTAAAAGGTTTATACATCTTAAAAGAGTTGATTTACCACATCCTGAAGGACCAATAATACCTATTACATCGCCTTTATCAATCTTAAAATTAATGTCCTTTAATACTTTCTTTTTACCAAAGGCTTTTTCTAAATTTTTAACTTCTAACATTATTTAACCTCTTTTCCATCATACCAACTAATTTACTTAATCCATAAGTGATTGCTAAATAAATAATTGCAATTAATATTAATGGGAAGAAATAATCATATGTACGTGATGCGATGATATCACTGGCTTTTGTTAATTCAACTATTCCAATATAAGCACCAACTGATGTTTCTTTTACTAATGTTATAAATTCATTTCCTAGTGCTGGAAGAATATTTTTTAATGCTTGCGGAAATACAATATATGCCATAACTTTTTTATATTCAAGTCCAAGTGCATATCCTGCTTCTTTTTGACCATCATCTACTGAATTTAATCCAGCTCTTATAATTTCAGCTACATAAGCTGCACTATTCATACCAAATGATAATATACCAACTAACACTATATTTATTGAAGTTGTTTTAAATATTACATAATAAATTATCATTAATTGAAGAATACTTGGTGTTCCACGAATAACTGTTATATAAAATTTAGATAATGCATTTAATATATAAAGTTTATTAGTGTTTTCATGATAATTTCTAATTAAAGCAAGTACTGTTCCTAAAATCACGCCAATTATAACTGCTCCTAAAGCAATTAATAATGTGTTTTTTAAACCTTCTAAAATATATTTATATCTTCCATCATAAATAACACTTTTATAAAATCTATCTATTATTGTTTGATTTTTATCTTCTATATTATCTATTCCCATATGAGATAATATTAATTTATCAATTTCGTTTGATTCTTGCATTTCTTTTATTACTTCGTTACATGCGTTTAATAGTTCGGTATTTCCTTTAGCAACTACCATTCCATAATTGTCCACTACTAATGGAGTCTTTAATATTTTCATGTCTTCGTTTATTAATTTTTGAGCAGGTAATTCATCCATTACAACTGCATTAACTTTATCATTTTTTAAGTCTTCTATTGCTGCTAAGAACTTTTTTTCTCTAATAATATTTAAATTACTATAATTTTCTGTAAGATATGTATCTGCTGTTGTTCCAAGCTGTACTGCTACTTTGCCATATAAATTATCTGAACCAGTAATATTACTGTTATTTTTTACAATTATTACTTGTTTTGAAGAAGCATAATTTATTGTGAAATCAACTTCTAAAGCTCTTTCTTCTGTATATGATATACCAGCTGCGCCTAAATCGCTTTTACCAGTTTTTACTTCACTAATAATTGAATCAAAAGCAACATCTTTAATTACTAATTTTTTATTTAGTTTTTCTGCAATTTTTTTTGCTATATCTATATCAACTCCAACTATATTACCTGATTTGTAATATTCATATGGAGCAAAACCTGCTTCTGTTACTAGAATTAATTCATCTTCTTTTGATAAAACTTTCATAGGAAAAGTATTAAAAAAGAAACTAAATGTTAATACTATCATAGTTAAGATAGAAATTATTCTTTTTTTCATATTCTCACCTATTATAAGATTAACATAAAAAGGAAGTTTTTACAACTTCCTTTTAAATGTTTTTATAAAACTAGCATTGCAAGTGTTAGAACCGCAATATTTACTATAAATATCACAACTAATACTTTAGTTACCCATTTAATCCATGTAGTATATTCTACTTTTGCTAATGCTAAACCTCCCATAATAGCTCCACAAGTTGGTGTAAATAAGTTTACAAATCCATTTGCAGCTACCATTCCCATTATTGTTGCTTCAACACTGTATCCTACTTGATTTGCAAGTGGAGCCATAATTGGAGCAGATAATGTTGCTAAACCACTACTTGATGGTACAAGTACTGATAAAACAGTATGGAAGATATAATTTAATGGAGCGAATACTCCTTTTGGTACTTGTTTTAACATTTCAGCTACGTTATAAATTAGATAATTATCTAAATATGTTGCTTTCATTAATATTGAAGCACCACGTGCTACAGCAATAATTAAAATTACGCCAACCATGTCATCAGCACCATCTACAATTTTATCAACGATTTCTTTTTCTTTCATACCGTTAACAATTGCAATAGCGATAGTCATAATTAAGAACCATAATGTTGCTTCTTGGAAATACCATTGACCTATTGGACAACCAGCTAACCAAGATAAACCTAAAATTTTATGTTCAACAAAGAATGTAATTCCAAAGTCTTCCCATGGAATAAAGCTTATAATCATGATTATAAATGTAAATGCAAATAGTAATAATGTAGCTTTTTGTTTTCCAGTTAAAGTTACATCTTTTTGTACTTCATCTTCACCATATGTAGCTTCCATAGCTTTTTGTTCTTGAAGGCTTAATATTGTTGAACCTTTTTTCTTAATTACTTTTTTAGCATAAGACATTACAAATAATATTGAAATAACTAATGTTGTTATCCATAATATTGCGCCTAAAGCAATAATTGTTCCTTGACTAATAGCTGTTCCTTCTGGTAATACTTTTTTAGCTGCATCAACAGCAACACCTACAGCAAATGGGTTAACTGTTGAACCTAAAACACCAGATCCAGCTCCTAAAAGAACTATTGCAGAAGATACAACTGTATCCATTCCTGCTGCTACCATTGTTACAGCAAGTAATGCATAAAAACCTACAGTTTCTTCTAACATTCCATATGTTGTTCCACCAATTGAGAATAATGTCATAAGAATTGGAATTAATACTAATTCTTTTCCATGTAATTTTTTAATTAAAACTTGAATTCCAGTCTCAATTGATTTAGTTGAATTAACTACATTTAGGAATGCTCCTAAAATTAGGATAAATACACAAATATCAATAGCATCGCCAAATCCTTGAACTGGTGCTAATAGAGTTTGTGCTAATGTAGCACCTACTACTCCACTACCATTTACTAATTCACCTTCGTTCATAACAGCTGTTGGTAATAAATGTGTTAATAGTGCTAAAATAAATATTAATAATAATATAATTGTAAATGCACTTAATGAGAATGAAGCACGTTTCTTTTCTGGTTCTTTTTTAATTTGATCATTATAAATTAGTGTACCATTCTTTCCTTCTAGTGCTTCCTCTGCCTTATCTAATGAAGTAATTATTGCTTCATGTTCTGTAGATTTAGCAAAGTCAACTGCAGCTTCTACTTTTGGTAACATGCTGCCTTCTTTAAATTCTTCATGTCTCATTGAAACACGAGCTTCAGCTACTGACATTTTATCAATTTGAGTTTCATTTTCTTTTTTATAATTGATGCAAACTTTTTCTACATCAGTTAAAATTAATAATTTGTCAGCATTGATTTCTTTTGCTAGTAAAGCACTTGTTCTATCTTTATCGATTACAGCATCAATTCCTTCATAACCATCTTCTTTTGTTTTGATTACTGGAATTCCACCTCCACCACAAGCAATAACAATAGTGCCTTCATTCATTAATTTTTCAATTGTAGTTAACTCAAGAATTTTCTTTGGTTTTGGAGAAGCAACTACTTTACGATATCCTCTTCCAGCATCTTCTTTATAGATTGCTTTGTCTATCTTTCTTTTTGCTTCTGCTTCTTCTTTAGTTAAAAATGCTCCAATTGGTTTTGTTGGATTGTCAAAAGCAGGATCTTTTTTATCTACTTCGACTTGTGTTACAACAGTAACAACGCTTTTTTTGATACCACGTTTGTCTAATTCATCTTTTAAAGTTTGTTGTAATTGATATCCAATATATCCTTGAGACATTGCTCCACTTTCAGCAAATGGTATGTTATCACCTTTCATTGATTCATAAATCATACCAACTTGTGGACCATTTCCGTGAGTTATTACAACTTCATTTCCAGACTCGATGATATCAACCAAATGTCTAACAGTTTTTTCAATTACTGCTTGTTGTTCATCTGGATTTTTTCCTAATGCATTTCCACCTAATGCAATAACAATTTTACTCATCTTTTAAAGTCTCCAACATTACAGCTTTAATAGTATGAAGTCTGTTTTCAGCCTCCTCGAAGACACGAGACTTACTAGATTCAAATACTTCGTCTGTAACTTCCATTTCTTTAATTCCAAATTTTTCTTCGATTTCTTTACCTATAGTAGTTTCATTGTTGTGAAAAGAAGGTAAGCAATGTAGGAATATTGCGTTTTCTTTAGCATTATTCATAACTTGCATTGTAACTTGATATGGTTTTAAAAGATTAATTCTTTCTTGCCATAATTCCATTGGTTCTCCCATAGATACCCAAACGTCTGTATAAATTGCGTCTGCATCTTTAGTACCTTCCATAATGTCCTCAGTCAATGTAATTGTTGCACCTGTTTCAGCTGCTATTTGTTTGCATTCGTTAACTAAAGATTCTTCTGGCCATAGATTTTTTGGTGCACAACATGCAAAGTTCATTCCAAGTTTAACGCTGACAACCATTAAAGAATTTCCAACATTATTTCTTGCGTCTCCACAGAAAACTAATTTACGACCTTTTAGGTCTCCAAATTCTTCTTGAATAGTCATTACGTCAGCTAACATTTGTGTTGGATGGAATTCATTTGTTAAACCATTCCATACAGGAACTTTACTATATTTAGCTAAGCTTTCTACTATTTCTTGACCGAAGCCACGATATTCAATACCATCATACATTTTATCTAAAACACGAGCTGTATCTTCAATAGTTTCTTTTTTACCCATTTGAGATCCAGTTGGTCCTAGATATGTTGCTTGCATACCTAGATCGTGTGCTCCTGCTTCAAAAGCACATCTTGTTCTAGTTGAATCTTTTTCAAATATCATTGCTATTTGTTTTCCAACTAGGTAACGATGAGGTTCACCATTACGTTTCTTTCTTTTTAAATCAATTGCTACATTTAATAAATGTCTGATTTCTTCTGGAGTATAATCTAAAAGTTTTAGAAAATCTCTCCCTTTTAAGTTTACCATTTAACGTCCTCCCTTACTAATGGCATAGACATACATCTTGGTCCACCACGACCACGCCCCAATTCAGCGCCATGTATCTCAATTACCTTTAGCCCAGCGTCACGTAAAACTTGGTTTGTAACATTGTTACGATCATATACAACTACAACACCAGGAGCAATACATAAAGTATTAGATCCATCATTCCATTGTTCTCTTTCAGAAGCAACTTTGTCTCCGCCAGCACATGGAATAAGTGTTACTTCATGATGTAAATATTTTTCTAAGATTTCTGATAATGAACCAGTAACCTCTTTAACATTTAAATCCTCATAAGTTGTAGGATCGTATCCTTCAGTAATTTCGTAAACTTGAAGTGTTTCAGAAATACCAGGATGATATGTAAATGTGTATTTATCAATTTGAGTAAATACAGTGTCCAAATGCATGAACGCTCTTGATTCAGGAATACTAAATGCTAAAATTGTATCAATTTTGCAAGTTTCATCCTTAAAGAAGTTTTTAGCAATTTGGTCAATAGCTGCTGCTTCTGTTCTTTGTGAAATACCGATAGCTACAATATGTTCATTAATATTTAGAACATCTCCACCTTCAGTATGCCAATGATATCCTCTATTGTAATATAAAGGTGTGTCTTTAAAGCCTTCATGGTATTTAAAAACATATTCAGCATAAATGCATTCTCTGTTTCTAGTTACTGAATACATATGATTTAAATTAGCTCCTTCACCTACACTAGCAAAATTGTCTCTAGTGAAATATAAGTTAGGCATAGGTGCTGCAATAAATTTTTCTGGTTCATCAACTAGATCAACAAGAGTTTTTTCAACATCTCTTTTGTGAACTGGTAGATCTTTAATTTGAATGCCTTCCATTGTTTGTAATACTAATTGTTTTGGATCTTTGATATCATCTAAGAAGCTAAAAACTAGATTACGATATTTAATGGTATGTATTCCTGCTTCTTTAATAAATTGTTTAATAAATTTAGTACGAACGTTATCATCTTTAATAACATCAGCAACTAAATCTTCAAGATAAACAACTTCTACTCCATTCTCTCTTAAAGCTGCAGCAAATGCATCATGTTCTTTCTGAGCATCCTCCAAATATGGAATGTCATCGAAAAGTAATTCTCCTAATGTATCTGGTGTTAAATTTAATAATTCATTACCAGGTCTATGAAGCAATACTTTCTTTAACTTTCCGATTTCGCTTGTTACATGAATACTACTCATTCTTTTTTCTCCCTTCCTTCTTAGTATAATAAGTCTTCCCTTATTATCTAGATTAATTATATCAAATAAAAAAATAAAGTAAATAGACAAAAAATTTTATTTTGTCTATTTGCCTTATATATCCTCGATTTCAATTGAAATAATTTTTTAATTTAATTTATTATATTCTTTGTCTCTTACTGGTTTACGTCATTATTTTAGTACTTGTTTTGAAGCAGTTGCATTACTTCTTCTAATAGCTACTAAAAGCGATGACTAAACATCGCTTAATTTTTTTGATGAATTAACTACATCATCTATTAATTCTTGTAATTTATATTTCTTTAAATTTCTAATAGAATTCCATACTTTATATATAAGCATTCTTTGTTCTAAATATTTTATATCATTTAATTCTTCATAATATTGTTTTATGTAATTCCAAATATTTTTATAATCATGTGGTTTTTGAAATGGATCCATTTCTATATTAGCATATTTCCATGGTTTTTCTTGACATGAATATAATTGTCTAAATTCAAAATCTATTGGCGCAATTAGTGAATCATTAAAATCTATTATTTTTAATATACCATTATTATATATTATATTATCAAAATGCAAGTCATTGTGAATTAAAGCAAATCTATTATCTTTTAGAAATAAATCGTAATTATTTATACTTTTAATAATTATGTCATATTCTTTTGAACTAAATGAATTTTTACATTCTTCTAAATCACTTAAAACCTCATTCTTTATTTTAGATGACCAATTATAACCTTCTGGTTTCTTACTATGAAATTTCTTTATTATTTCCATTAAATTTTTGATAGTATTTTCTCTTTCTGGTTCATCCATTTTATACCAATAATAATATAGTGTGTTTCCTTCTAACTTTTCTATTATTTCATAAATAAACTCTGAATCTTTTTTAGAATCATCGTACTTATATAGTTTTGGAATATAATTGTTATCTTTGTTTGATGAATAAAAATTATATTCTGTTTGAAATGTTCTTTCTAGTGATTTATTTGTGCATACTTTTAATACATATTTATCATTTATATTAAAAAGTGTATTATTAAATCCTGAATTTATTTCACGAATTGAATTTATATTTTTAAATATATCTAAGTTTTTAGAAGCTATAGCTTTGCCTATCTTTAATCTTTCTTCAACTAAATTTTTAGTCACTTCAATTTCTTCAAATATTATTTTATCTTCTATAGTAAAATTCTTTTTTTGTGTTTTAAAAAATTCTTCATGTACTTTTTTCCAATAATCTAGTGATAAGTCTCCTTCTCCTTCAAGAATTGCATCTTCTTCTTTTATATCTTTAAATTTTAGTATTTTGTAATTGATTGTTTTTACTATGCAAGCATCTTTTTCGTTATCAAAATGTATTATTGACTCTTCACCTATTACTGGAATATCTTCTGCTTTATAGAGATAAGATGTGGCTCTTTTTTGACCTTTTAGAACTAAAGAGATTAATTTATCATTATTTGTAGCAAAGTTCCAACTTTTCATTGTTTTGTCTCCTTTATTGATCTATTTAAAATAGTATCTATATTGTTTAAATAATTTTTTTCTGTTTTTCTTTGATTATAAAAATTCATTTCATAAAAAATTATATCATATCAAAAATGGATATTTCTATAATTATCGTTAATTTTGTAATATTGTATTTTACTCCTTAGACATTTTTTTATAAAACATTATTACGATTACTATTAATGCTATTCCTAATAGAATAACTATATATTTTGAATAAATATCTAATACATTTAAAATATTTATCCAATTTTCACCTACTATTGAACCAATTATTATTAATACAGAGTTCCATATTAGTGAGCCTAGTAAAGTGTAAGATATAAACTTTATCATAGGCATTTCATTCATACCAGCTGGTATACTTATTAAACTTCTTATTAATGGAATAAACCTACAAAAGAATACTGTTTTTTGACCTTTTGTATCAAACCATTTATTTGAAGAATCAATATCACTTTCTTTGAGCCTTAATACTTTACCTACTTTTCCAGATATTATTTTTTTAAGTCTTTCTTTATTAAATATCTTTCCTATATAATAAAGAATTATTGCACCAAATAAAGATGCTAAGGTTGAAAATATGATCATTCCAAATATAGTTAATTTAGTGTAAGTTGTCATAAATCCGCCAAATAAAAGTATTAATTCTGATGGTATTGGTGGAAATAAATTTTCAACCATTATTAATGAAAAAACACCAAGATAACCAAAATTATTTAATATATTTATTATCGTTTCTTGCATATTAATCTCCTTTACTTATTAATTTAGTTGATAATTTATATATTTTATTTAATGAATTATTTTTGACTATTTTATTTAATCTTTTATTGTAATCTTTTAAATTTTTTTCATTCTTTAATATTCTTCCTATTTTGTACGAAAGTATTTTTGGAGTTTTACAATATGTTCCGTATCCATTAAAACATACATATTTTGCATTATAAATTTCTGGGCCACCATTACCTGGGATTAATACCATTGGTTTTTTCATTTCTAAACACTCTGTTACACTTAAACCTCCAGGTTTTGTTATTACTATATCACTAATGCTTAGTAAATCATTTACCCTATTTATAAATCCAGTTATTCTTACATTTTTATATTTATTTTTTATAATTAATTTAGTGCATTTATTTCTTAATTCATTATTGTGACTACAAACAAATATAACATTACATTCGTAATTCTGTTCTAATAATTTTTTTAAATAACTATACGAGAAATTTGTTCCTATACTTCCACCTGCAAAGAAGACAATTGTTTTAAGATTATTGTTAATTCTATATTTCTTTTTTATCTTTTCCTTATTAGAAACTTTATTAAATTTATTTGATATAGGGATACCATAATCATATATTTTATTTTTTGGTATTCCTTTGTCAATTAAATTTTTCTTTATAATCTTATTAGCCACAATTAAAGAATCAATATAATCAATATCCTTCTCCCAGAATTCATGAGATGCATAGTCTGTTATAATACTTATCATTTTTGGATTAATTATTTTTTGTTTTTTATATATAGTACAGTTTGTTATACCGAAGAAATGACTTGTTATTACTAAATCTGGATTAAAGTTTACAATATCTTGTTTTAATTTTTTATTATTCACTATTGACTCAGCTATTTCTTTATACAATATAGTTGTTGATTTAAAATTAAATATATTGTAAATTGATGTAAAAATGAAACTACTTTTGTGTTTAAAGTTTTGTTCAAATATTTTTTTACTAATTTTGCCAATTATATTTTCATAATCTAATATATCGATTATTCTAATATCATATTTATTAGTAGATAAAAAATAATCATATAAGTAATTAGCTACAGTTTTATGACCTGAACCATATGAAGCATATATTATGAGTATTTTCTTTTTCATATTTTCTCCGTTTATAAAATATATTCTTTTTAAATACATTTATTATACGAATGCAAAATAAAAAAGTAGAAAATTCTACTTTAGTTTTACTGCATGAAGTACTTTTCTTTTATTATTACTACTACATGTTGATAGTGTTAATATTTGATCAGTGGTATCTATTTTAATATTAAATTTTTTGTAACTTCTTTTTGTTATTTTATCTATGAATATTTTATATTGTTCTTCTGTAGTAAATGTTGTTGTTATATAATAATTTTCTGTATCAATAATGTAGTAACTAAATATTTGATATGTTATTTCTTTAGAATTTAAATCATATATTTTTATATAGTTATTGTTTTTAGTATCAAAATAGCCTTTTTTAAACATTTCTCTTAATGAACCAAACATAGTTCCGTCTAACATAGAATGTCCATATATGACTGTATTTTTATCTTTAAAATCATTATTTCTATAGTCCATAAATATACTTCCAGATTGATTATGTTTTTTATTATAATCTCTTGTTAGATAGAAATTATTATCATTTGATTTAAGTATTGGATAGTTTATTTTATTTTGATTCATTATAATCCATCCGACTACATCTTCATTATTTATTTTTGAATAATTTATTTTATGTTTATTATCTATTTTTTCAATTGATTTTTCTATTAATTCTTGATTTGTTTTTTTATTTTGATATGAATTTATATAATAAATAATTATTTTAGCAAAAGAAAATATAGAAATAACAGTTAATATAATTAATAATATTCTCTTTTTTATATTCATATCTACTCCTTAAATTTTATATTTATATTTGCTACTTCTGCGGTTGTTCCGACTCTCATATTTGGACCATATACTCCGATTCCACTTGTTACGACGCTATACATGTTATTTACTTTTAATAAACCATGTGCATTTTTCCATATTAGCTTAATAAATATGTTTGATGGAAACATTTGACCATTATGAGTATGTCCTGATAAATCTAAATCTACACCATTATTTGATAATTCTTCTAATTCATATGGTTCATGATCTAAAACAAATATTGGTTTTGTTTTATCCACATTTTCTAATAGTTCTTCTATAGTTTTTCTTTTTTCTACTTCTAGTCCATATTTATGATAATCTAATCTACCAATTAAATAATATTTATCACTTATTAATGTTACATCATCTCTTAATAGTTTTATATTTGAATTATTTAAAAACTCTTCCATTTTTGGATTACTATAAGATTTATTATTTTTCCAGTTAAATGTAAAACCTGCTAATATAGGTTCTTCTATATCATGATTTCCATATACAGCATATACTCCATATTTTGATTTAATTTTCTTTAGTTCATTTATAATACTATTTGGATTATTGATTGCGTCATAATTATTATCAAATATATCTCCAGCTATAACTACTAAATCTGAATTATTTTCATTTATTTTACTAACCATGTTTTTGACATGTGATAATGTTGTATTATAACCTAAATGTAAATCTGATATCAATGATATTTTCATACTTTTTTCATTTTCTACTTTTTTATTGATTGTTATATTATAATTTTTATTAATTATTTTTTTAGAATGAATTACTCCATATGTTGATAGTGATGAAACTATTATTAAGCATAAGAAACCAGCAATTATAAATGTTCTTTTTGAATATATAATTTCATTTCTAATTAATTTAGTTTTAATAAGTAATTTTCTAATTAAATCTGCAATTATAACAGTTAATATAATAAATTGTACTACTCCTAACCAATAATTACCTATTACTTTTATTGTTCTATAAGGTAATAAGAAACCTACTACAAATGAACTTGCAAAAAATACATAAATAATAACTATAAAATATCTTACAATTTTATTTTTAAATATATTACTACATGCTTCCGTCCATTTAATTAACCATTTCACAATATAAATATTTATTAATATATATATTGGAGATAAAAATATTGCTATCATTTTTTAATCACTTCTTTTTGATTTGTTATTCCTTCTCCTGTATTAGGATAAAATCCACTATATATTTTGTCAAATATAAATAAACATAATAATATAGTAGATAAACAACATAAAACTTTTTTATTCATTTTTTTGAAATAATTATCTAGAGTTGGAGCTAGAAAATATACCGCTGCCATACCACCAAGTCCAAATACTAATAGTCCTTCTGCACATACTCTTCCTTGTATATTTAAAAAGTATCCATCGTAACTCCACCATCTAATTCCAAATTTTGTTTCAAGGTAAACTGCTGTAAAATATTCTACTAAACCACAAACTAATATCATTGATGAGAATTCTAATGCGGGTTTTGTTCTGAATTTCTTTAATAAAAGCATTATTAGAATAGCTCCACTACCATATATTGGTAGCCAAGGTCCATGTAGAACTCCTCTATTAACAAATTTTCCAGAACTTATGATGTGTAACATTACTTCCCAAAGCCAACCAACAAATGAAAAACTAAAAAATATTAATATTAAATTTGGTATTGAGTAACTTCTAGTATAATTCATTAATTCTAATTTCTTTCTTTGTCTTTTAATATCTAAAGGATATAATCTAGTTGGATAAGATTCCCCATTTATAATTTTACTATAATATGATATTTTGTATTCATTTAATTCTTGTTCATTATATATTAATGTTGTTTTATCATCATATAAATTTATACCAAAATAATTATATAAGAAACCACTAATACCTTTATATTCTTTTTTAGTAGTATTATCTATTAATTCATATACATCTTTGTATGTTTCTTTTAATAGTTCATTTGATGCTTTTTTGAATAAATATTCATCTATTAATAAATTATAATCTTTTGACTTTTCTTCTATATATTTTTTTCTTATTTCATAATAGTATTCTGCATATGTTAGTGATTTATATCCATTTGAAAATAATACACTGCTTAAACCAAATGTAATTATTCCTAAAATGTCATAGCCAATAAATGATAACTCAAGTAAGAAACATTCAAGTTTGTGATTATACATCATGTTTTTTGATAATTCTAATGCTTTATTACCATTTATATTAGGATTTTCTGATAGAATATATGGAACTAAAAAATATTCATATCTTTTGATAAATATTCCTACTACTGTGAAACACCAAAGTATATATTTAACAGAATAAACTAACATACTCATTGATACTTTAAACCATTTTTTAATTCTAAATAAGTATGTAAATCTATTCATTGGTACTTTTTTATATGTTCTTGTTTCTAATATAATTCTTCTTGATATTACTCTATATACATTTTTTATTAATGCCCAAAAAGCAAAAGAAACTAAAAATCCTAATAATATTAATATAACATTAGTTATTCTTTCTGAACCAATAATTGAGAATATTGTTTTAGTAATAAAATCTATAAATGATTTAGTAGTAAATGCATTTATTATAGTAGCAAATACTCCTCTTGTTCCTAAATTTAAATCTACATTTACTCTACTTGTAAAAGCTATTGAACCAGTAAATTCAATTCCAATAAATGCTGAAACTAAGCATGTAAACATTATTAAGAAGTAATGACTATATAAATTCTTTTTAGCTTTATTTTTTATTTTTTTAAAGTCATGCATATTATAATCCTCTTACTATATTCTTTATGTAGTAATTATATCATATATTATATAAATACTATTATCTTTTTTCTTGATTTTGTCAATTACTTTTCCTATATATATTTTTCATAATAAAAATATAAAAAACAAGTGAAGCTAATAAATGTTCACTCGTTTTATGATTAATAATTTGTTTTAATATTTATTTCTCCGATACCACCATCTATATCTATGAAACTTGTTCCAGTTCCTGTAATAGTGTTATCTTTCATTTCATTATTATTAATTGTAATTTTTCCAATTCCTTTATTTACTTTAAATTTATAATTATCTCCGATCAAATTTAAATCTATTTTTCCAATACCAGCGTCTATTTCTGCGTTATTTAGAATTTCAAGATTTAATTTACATGAACCTACTCCCATATCAAAATCTAAATCATTTATTTGACCATTTATTTCTATAGAACCTGCTCCACCTTCTACATCTAATTCATTTGAGATAACTTTATTTATTACTGTTTTACCTGCGCCTAATTTTAAATCTATATCATTTGAAATTATTGAGTCAATAATAACTTTTCCTGCTACTGCTTCTATATCAAGTGAGTCTAATGTTAAATCAATTGGTAGATATAAATCTAAATAATTATTTTTATTTATTTTGAAATTAGATTTATCTGTGATAATTAATTCATTATTTTTGATACCATATTTTATTTTATCATTGTTTGTTTCTATATATAATTTATCGCCTGCTTTGATAGAAAAGTTTGTGGTAGATAGTTTTACTTTTAATGATTTAATATCATCTTTCAATTCTTTTTTATCACCTTTAATGACTTCTATATCATTATTATATTTTGGATTAACTGCTTCACTTACCATACTTATTCCACTAAATATAGCAGAGAAAATTATATATATAAGAAATATAGCAAATGCTAAAGAAACATATTTTATTACTTTTTGAGTACTTGTCATTTAATATCTATTCCTCCGAATATACATGTTGCATTAATATAAATTGTGTGAGCTTTATCATCATCAACTTTATTTTTCTTTTTATTATCTGCTCCACCAAATATACAAGTAGATTTAATTATAATTTTAACATCATCTGGAACAAAAATATCTATTCCTCCAAAAATACATGTTGCATTTATTACAATATCATTAGTGATTTTAGCCTCTCTTAAATCTAATTCTATTCCACCAAATATAGCATCCAAGTTTCCACTTTCTATTTTTTCTTTTTCTATTTTTATTTTTTGACTTGAGAATGTTGCACAACAATTAGTATCATCTATTTTACTTTTTGATTTTTTTTTAATTTTTTCTTCAATCTTTTTTGTAAAAATATTTTTATACATAATAGAAATACCTATGATTATTAATATTGCTGGTAAAAGTAATTTCCAAATAAGATCAAAATTTATAAGTCCTTGACAACTTAATAATAAAATTACTCCGATTAATAATCCTACTATACTTCCTGTTTTATCGTCATCATCAAATAAATTAACAAAACATGGAATTATAATGAATAGTGTCCACCATCCATCAAAAAATATATTAATATTTGTTATTTTAAGTTCATTGCATGCGATTAATAAACCTATTAAAATTAATATTACTCCACATAAAATATTTTTTACATTCTTTTTCATAATTTCCTATCTCCTTCTAATCACTTGTTTTTTCTAAAAAGATTTTTGAGTTAAATGCACCTCTAATTTTAGCTTTTTCGTCTGCCAATTCTATTATATTTTCTAAACTTTCATTTTCAGTTTTTGCTAGTGCTCTAACTACTTCTAGTACGTCTGCTAGTTCTTCTAACAATTCATCCTTTTTACTAGTACTTATTACTTCATTACATTCTTCAGTTAGTTTTCTAAATAATTCTCTTTTATACTCATTATCTGATAATATTCTTATAAATGGTGTTTCATTTTTACTTTTTATTATTTCTGGAATATTATCTCTAACTAACTTATTAAATATTTTTTCCATACCATTCTCCTTTTTTATATTATAACACTATTAAATCAAATAAAAAAGTAGAAATAAATCTACTAATTCTCTATTACTTTAGCTAATAATTCATTATATTCATTTAAATCTTTTTCTGTATCAAAAAGAATAGTATCATTTTCTATAGTCCATGAAGCCTTATTATTAGATAAGTAATCTATTACATTATATGAAGCATTTAATAAACTAATTATAGATTCAATTGATTCTTTTACTGTTGTATCGTTTTTTTCAGTTTCAATGTCACCTACTATTTCATTTTTATAAAAATCTACATAATAACTATCTAAATCTTTAGTATTTAAATATGACATAGCTTTTTCTTCAGTTAAATATTCATAATATTTATTTTTATATTCTTCTAAATCTTTCATTGCTTTATTTAAATAACTTTTAGTTATAATAAAAGATGGTCCATCATTTTTATAATTTTCAACAGTTAAAACTTTAGTAAGTTCTTCATCATTAATAACATTATTTATATCAATAATATTATTGTATATGTCTGTAATATATTTTTTATATGCTTTTTCTACTTTTTTATAATCATCTTTAGTAACTGTTCTATTAAGCATTTTTTCTATTTCATCATGTTTTGAATAATCATATGCTATTTCTGAAATACTATCTAATTCTTCTTTTAATAAATCTTCTTGTTTAAAATCTTGTACTACAAAATAGCCAATTAGAATTGCAAATGCTAATATTATAGAACCAACAATTATTAATATTTTCTTTTTCATACTTCTACGCCTCTTTTATTTTACTAAACCAAATTTACTAAACGGAAATAATCTTATAGTAACTCTTCCTAGTATTTTATCTTTTTTAAAACTACCGAAATATCTACTATCTTTAGATATTGGTCTATTATCTCCTAGAACAAAATATTCATTTTCTCCTGTTTTAGCTATAAAATCTTCTGTATCAATAAATCCTATTTCAGCTTTTACTTTTTTACCATTTATATAAAGAATATTATCTCTATATTCAATTATTTCATTTGGAAGACCAATTACTCTTTTAATTATTTTATCTGAGTCAGCATCGTTATTTATTACTACTATATCAAATCTATTTATGTCATCAAATCTATAAATAAATTTATTTATTAATACTAATTGTCCATTTTCTAAAGTATTGTCCATACTTCCACCATCTACTATAGCTGGAGTTACAATAAATGTACGTATTAAAACTACCGCTAAAATAATAAATATATAATCTTTAATTTCATTCCAAATTTTCTTCATATATATTCCTTTCTATTCTTTAATAAAAAATTAGGTTTAAAACCTAATTTCTTTCTTTTAGTTTGAATGTTCCTGTAATACCCTTTAAGAAGTTAAGTTTAGCTCTTCTAGCTTTACCTTTTTTAACTACTGTTATCTTATCGATTAAAGGACTATTAACTGGGAAAACTCTATTAATACCAACGTTTCCACTTTTCTTTCTTACAGTAAATGTTTCAGAAACGCTTCCACCCTTACGAGCAGTTACAATTCCTTCGAATGCTTGGATTCTTTCTCTTTTACCTTCTTTGATTTTAACATCTACTCTTACAGTATCTCCAACTTGAAATGCTGGAACATTAGGATTAATTTGTTTCTTATTAATCTTATCGACTAAATTCATACGATCTATCCTCCTTTGTGCTTTCTTTAATCATACACATAATGCAGCGGATTAAGCGATATAATAATAACACAAAAAGGCCTTATTGTCTAGGTTTTTTCTAATTATTTGCTAATTTTCGTCTTTTTTCTACTTGATTTTCTATATGTATTCTTTGTACTACTGCTAAAGAACAAATAAGTACTAAGCAGAAACTACCTCCATAACTTAAAAATGGTAGTGGTACTCCTGTTAGTGGTATAATTCCTAAAACACCACCTAAGTTAACAAAAACATGTAGCATTATATATATTCCTATTCCATAACATATTATTGAATTTTGTAATTCATAACAGTTAACAGCAACTTTAAATATTAAATAAATAAGCCAAATATAAGCAAGTATTATAGCTACTCCTGTAACTATACCAAATTCTTCTACTATTATTGGAAATATAAAGTCTGTGTGACTTTCTGGTAAATACAAATATTTTTGAATTGACTTTCCTACTCCTACTCCTAATAAGCCTCCATTATCTATTGCAATATATCCATTACATACTTGATAACCTGAACTTTCTTCATATCTATCGCATGGGTTTGTATATAGAAGTCTATTAAGTCTTGGAGAAGATTCTAATACTTTTTCTGGGATTAATTTATATGAAAATTTAAGTACTAGTAATGCTAATACTAAACCACCTACTGCTAGAATTTTTAATCCTGAAAAATATTTCTCTTTATATGGAAGACTTATAAATATTATGGCAAATAATGCAACCATTAAAGCTGCACTACCATAGTCTCCACCTAATAATATCAAGAAACATGCAACTGCACAAATACATAATGGAATAATATAAGACCATTTTTTTCTATTTGGGTTATTTATCCATGAACCAAAAAAACATCCTAAATACATTATTAGAAATACTTTTAAGAACTCTGCTGGCTGTAGACTAAATCCACCTATTTGTAGTGTAACTTCACTAACATCAGTAGTTATAACTTTATTTTTTATAAATACTATTAATAATAATCCAATAAATATAATTGATAAAATTAGTGAGAATGCTTTATACGTTTTTGTCGGAAATAACTTTATAATGAATAAAGCTGCTACTAATGATCCACCAATCATTACTAATTGTCTTGTAAAAAAATAATATGTGTCTAATTTATATCTTAATACTGCAGATATACTTGAAGCATCTAATATAAATAATGCTCCAAACAAGGCAAAAAGAATACTTAAAATAAGTATTGGTTTATTCATATATCTGAAAATATAAATCTTTTTATTATTTTTTTTCATATTATATCAATATAATTATAATAAATATTGAATGAATTGTAAATTATTTAATTAGTTTGTTGTGTCAATAAAGGTATTTATTCCATACAATAATATAGATAATAAGGAGGTAAATTATGAATTATTATTATGGATATAATGGCGGATATGGAAATAACATGTGCATGAATTCTTATCCTGGTTATTATACTGGTGGTAATTATGGTTATGGATTTGGATATGGAGCTGCTATTATACTAGTTTTATTTATATTATTAGTAATTATTTTTGGAGTTGGATTCTTCAATAATAACAATAACTAAAAAGGAAGTTTTTTGAAACTTCCTTTTAAAGTGGCATGATTATGCTACTTTTGTTTTTTCTTATATAAAACATGTTTATATTTTATACCATTGTCTTCATTTTCTTTGATTACATCTTTTGTCCATTCTGATGGGTTAAATTCTGGAAAGAATGTATCAGCTTCAGGACATTCTTCTTCTACTTCTGTTAAATACATTTTATCTGCTAGTAATATAAATTCTTTATATATGCTTCCTCCACCTATAATAAAGAATTCTTCATCTCTATCTTTTAAATTATTTAGTAATTCTTTCATTGTTTTATAATGTTCTATTTCACTACTAAAATCGTCTTTGCTTGATAATACTATATGATGACGATTTGGTAATAACCTTGGAAGAGATTCTAAAGTTTTTCTTCCCATTATTATTGAATGACCTGTTGTTGTTTCTTTAAAGAATTTTAAATCTCCTGGTAAATGCCAAATTAAATCATTATTTTTTCCTAACTCTCTATTTTTTCCTATAGCTGCGATTATTGTATAACTCATAAAATCACCTATTGTGCTATTGGAAAAGATATTTTTCCATGATGTTTATATTCTACTACTTTTATATCTTTTAAATCTGAACTGTTATCGAAATCATAAAAATCTTTTACTTCTGGATTTAACCAAAGTTTTGGAGCTGGTAAATCTTCTAATTCTTTTCCTCTTCTTATTTGTTCTTTTATTCCATCTATTTGATTTATATAAATATGTGCATCTTTAATACTCCAGTAAAGTTTACCTGGTTTAAGTCCTGTAACATGTGCAATCATATACAACAATACTGAATATT
>USNG01000027.1 GCA_900556025.1 uncultured Mycoplasmatota bacterium | reverse complement strand
AAATCTTATGTAAACCAGGAAGCATTACACCACATAAGAAATTCAAAGCTAGTGTTTATGTTCTATCTAAAGAAGAAGGTGGAAGACATACTCCATTCTTTAGTAACTATAGACCTCAATTCTATTTTAGAACAACTGATGTTACTGGTGTAATTACATTACCAGAAGGAACTGAAATGGTTATGCCTGGTGATAATGTAGATATGACAGTTGAATTAATTGCTCCAATTGCAATTGAAAACGGAACTAACTTCTCAATCCGTGAAGGTGGAAGAACTGTTGGTGCTGGTGTTGTATCAGAAATTATCGAATAGTTTATTAAAACAAATTATTACAAAAAACCTAAATTGACTTTT
This sequence comes from uncultured Mycoplasmatota bacterium, assembly GCA_900556025.1. The sequence goes on along the minus strand of USNG01000027.1, from coordinate 20,245 downwards.
AGGTTTTTTTCTTGTTATAATAAAGCCAATTGAAAAAGGACTGATCAAATGAAAAATTACAACAAAATAAAAAAAGATTTAATTCTATACGGAATTACATTAGCACAAGTTTTAACTTTAAGTGCATGTGCTAAAGATGTAAAATGTGATGTAGAAGGAAAACATGCTCACTTATATAAAGGAAAGCAACAATTAGAAACTTATATAGAAAGTGAGAAAGAATATATTGGTACATTTTATAGACAAAATGAATATAAAACTTTAGATAATCAAAGTGCAGAACTAACACAATTTTTATATCAAAAAGGATTAATATCATTAAAAGATAACTTGGAACAAGTTAAGAAAATAGAGAGTTCTCAATATAGCTACAAAGAGTATAGATATAAATTTAAATATATTGAAAATGTTATGCATACAAGATTAGATGCAAAAGGAAATATAGAAACATACTATATGCCAGAAACAAGAACTGGTCATGCATGGACAATGGATGGAAGCCATGAAAATTTAACCGGAGAAACAAGAATCATAAAATATGGCTATAAAGGGTATAAAGTAATTGAGACTGAAAAAGGAAAGTACAAACTAGAAGAAAGTGAATTCTATAATAGTGTCGAAGAATTATTAGCAGCAGGTTACGATTATATTGACCCTATGTTCTATACTAGACTTGACTCAAAAACTTTGAAAGTTGCAAGCTATGAAAGCATAAGTAAAGATGATTCAATTGATGAAGAAAATGATTATTACGATGGCTTTAGAAGAATATTATTTAGATAAAGGACTTTGTCCTTTTTTATTTAAAAAACTTTTTACTTATGATATAATAAATATAATATGAAGAATATAAATAAAGTACAAAGAATATATTTTATATTTTTAGCAATAATATTAGTTATTGTTTGCTTTTCATTTGGAAAAACATATTCAAAATTTATTTATACATCATCTTCAAATAGAGTAGCAGAAATATTTGTAAATAAGTTAAGCTATAAATTTACAATTAATAATAAAGAAACAAATGAAATAACAATCCCATCAGGAAATAGTGTATTAAATATATCTATGACCTCACTAAATGAAAAAGAAAATTACTTCAAACTTTTCTATAAAGAAAATAAAAACATAACTGTATTTCTTTTAAAAGGAAATGTATCAGGCAAAATATCAAATAATGAAATAAATAATATTAAATTATTTGTAATAAATAAAAGTAATTCAGAAGAAACTTTGATATTTGATGTACAAAGTGGATATATAACAAACACATTAGACGATATAGTTAAACCAAATGATGAAAGTGAAATAAAAGATAAAATAAATATTGGTGATTATATAGAATATAGACCAATCGAAACAACATTAACATTAGAAAAAGACTATTCTGGTTCAAACAATATAAAATTAGAAACAATAAATACTAATTGGCAAATATTAGACATAAATGATAAAGCAGAAATAACGTTAATATCAGAAGAACCAATAAATAAAGTTAGTCTAAAAGGTTCTCTAGGATATAATAATGGAGTGTATCTATTAAATGATTTATGCTATAAACTTTATTCCAGCAATGATTCAAAATATGTTAGAAACCTAAATATAGAAGATATAGAAAAATATTTAGATACTGATGTTTGGAATTATGATATTCAAAGCAATTATAAAACATATATAAGTAATTTATATTATCCTACAATATGGTCAAAAGAAAAGAATGTAATTATAGATAATACAAATATAAATGGAACTTTAAATAAAAGTGAATCAGTTGAACTAAGTAAGCTAAACTCATATAAAGAAACAACATTAAGTTTAACAACAAAGAATAATTATTGGTCTTCTTCATTAATAGAAAACAATTTCAAAGATAAAGAAATGTATAAATTATTAATCAAAAATGAATTATTATCTACAAGATACACAAGCACAGAAGAAGATAATATAGAGTGGGGCTTCATAGGTATAAAAGATTCTTCAGTAATAAAAAATAAACTTTATTCTTCAGATAATGTTAATAAAGAAATAACTGGTTATTTAAGACCAATCATTACATTAAAAGATAGTGTAATACTAAATTATAAAAATAATCTATTAAGCATAGAATAAAAGACATTAGAATTTCTAATGTCATTTTTATTAGTTTTCATCTTGATTGTATATAATTAAATGATGTTGACTTCTTGTACAAGATACATAATATAAGTATCTTTCTTTATAATTATATTTATTATCCTTTTTAGTATATACAATAGTTGCATCAAACTCTAATCCTTTAGCCATATAAGATGGTAACACAACTAGTTCTCTTGTAAAGAATTTGGTATTAGTATTTATAAGAGCTAAGTCTTTCAAGTCACGCTTTAATAACTTATAAATGTCAGCAGCTTCAACATCAGTTTTTGTAATAATAGCAATACTTTTATTATCTTTCTTTAATGTTTCTATATCATTCATAAGTTGTTCTTTTAAATTATCTTCAACTCTGAATTCAACTGGAATACTTGTATCTCTTCTAATAGCTGATACTAAATTTAATCCAAGTATCTTATTAGCATGTTCAATTATCTCTGGACTAGAACGATATGTTTTAGTTAATTCAATATAATTTGATCCATCAGTAAATATACTTTTTAAATCTTCTAAACTTCTATATTCATAATAAGGATTAATAGTTTGATTTATATCTCCCAATATAGTAAATTTGCTTTTCTTAAGTATTTTCTTTAATAGAATATATTGAAGTTTACTATAATCTTGAGCTTCATCAATAATAGTTTGTTCGATTTGATAATCATTTCCTAAGAAACACAACAAACTTTTCATATAAACAAATAAGCAAGCATCTTCATAAGATATATCTTTTCCATCAAGCTTATCTAAATAAGAATCAGGAATTTCTCTATGAAAAGCATTCTTAAATTCTTCACTTTTATAAAATCCTTTATATATTTCTTTAGGATCAACAGAAATATTAAGTATTTCTTTAAGCCATTTTTTAACCTGTTTTGCTTTAGATTTGTTATTTCTAAATTCTTGTTCTGCAATCTTTAATGATATTTCATCCAATCTTTCAAATAAAGGTAGAGAAGAGTATCTTTGAGTTAAATAATAATTTAATTTTGCTTTTTCTACATATAACTCTCTATTAAATATTTCACTTGTAAATACTGCTTTACTAGAATAATTTTTAATGTATTCTTCTAATACTGGTATTATTTCATCAGATTGTTTAAATTTAATTAATTCAGTTTGAGTTTCTTCATATTTATAGTATCTTTCAATAAATGAAGTAAATGATTCTATATTTTTATATTCTGTTATATATGTTTCAAAGAAATCACTGAATGTTGTTTCTTTAGTATTTTCTTCACCTAATTCTGGAAGTACATTAGATATATATTCACTAAATACTTTGTTAGGTGCAAATATTAATACTTTATCACTAGTTAAGTTTTTAATCTTATATAGTAAGAATGCTATTCTATGTAAGGCAACACTTGTTTTACCAGAACCAGCAATACCTTGAACTATTAAATTTTTATCTTTAACATTTCTAATAATAGCATTTTGTTCAGCTTGAATAGTATTAACTATATTTTTCATATATTCACTGTTTTTATTTGATAATACTTCTTGTAATAATTCATCTTGTACATTTAATTTAGAATCAAATACTCTAACAATTTTAGAATCTTCAATAGTAAATTGTCTTTTATTATATAAATATCCTTTTATAGTTCCACCTGGTGCTTCATAACTACAATCTCCACCTTCATAATCATAGAATACACTAGCTACAGGACTTCTCCAATCATAAATAATATTATCATCATTTTTAGTTAAATAGGTAAGTCCTATATAAATATCTTTTCTTGACTCATCATCCTCAAAATCAATTTTAGCAAAATATGGTGAGTTTTGAATTTTATATAGTTTTCTGTAATATTTTGCTTTCATCTCCAAGTTATCAATTTCTTGATCATTATTAGACATGATAGTTTTCATTTCTGTTGGATCTAATTCACTTTTAGTATCCCACAAATACTTTTTAAATTCTTGTTGTTTTTCTTCGTTGTCATATAAATCTTGAGCTAAATCTGATATGTTTTTTCGTAAAAGTTCTGTAGTTAATTCAAGATGTCTTTTCTCTTTCAGATATTCTTCTTCACTTAAATTCATAATTCCTCCCTAAATATAAGTGTCACATCATTTAATAAATTAACAGCATGACATGAATATTATCAAATTTTATTTTAGTTGTCAATATAAAAAATTGTTTTTATGTTATAATAATTAAAAAATCAACTTATAGTTCGTATCAAAAATAATAAAAATATTGTAATCTTATATCGGAGGATATTATGAATCAAGAAAAAATAGGAAATTTTATTAAAGAGCAAAGAAAGTTTAAAAAATTAACTCAAGCAGAATTTGCAGAAAAATTAGGTGTCACAAATAGGGCAGTTTCTAAATGGGAAAATGGTATATGTCTACCAGATATATCTTTATTTGAAACAATTTGTAATGTTTTAGATATAACATTAGTTGAACTTATTGAAGGCAAAAAAAGTCAAAAACCAACAGAAAACGAATCAAAAAACATCAAAAATATTATTGATTATAGTACTAAAAACAATAAATTTAATAACATACTATCATTATTTTCAATAATATATATATTAGTTTCTTTCATAACAAGTAATCATATAAGATACATACTTTTATCACTAGGAATACTTTTATTTTTAATATCTATTAAAGCATCAATTTACAAATTTATGAGAATGATTTATATAAAAATAAAAAAAGCAAATATTTTTAGTTTAATTATTTTTATTTTAAGTGTTATAAGTACTAATATTGGAATTTTTTATTTATATAATATTCCATTAATTTTAATTGGATTTATATTGTTTTCAATGTCACTATATTTTTCATCAAAAAACACTAGAAAACTAAATTTTATTTTAAATATTTTATTATTATCAATAATTTACTATGGAATATATAAGTTCAATTTAGATGTTTATAATTATAATTTAAATCAAGAAAGTATAGAAGTTGTAAATAATAAATAAAAAATAGGAAATAATACTTAATAGTTTGATAGTTGAAAAGATAAAACTTTTAATTTATAATTATCATAGAGGAAAATATGAATAAAAAAGTTAAGATTTTTTTAAGTATTAATAATGAAGATAATTTAATGATAGTTTTAGCTTTCATGTCTTTTTCAATTGGATTATGGACTAATTATAGACAATTATGGTTACAAGGTATTGGCTATGGCGTAGGAGAAATTAGTAGAATTCTTAGTGTAGCTTTAATATGCAGTGCAGTTATTTCATTTATAATTAGTATCTTTTCAACTAAAGTAAACATTAAAAGTACAATTCAATTATCTAATGTTATAAGATCAATCAGTATGATTTTATTATTAATTGTAAAAGATGATTTTATGATAAAAATATGTATGCTTTTAAGTATTATGTGTGAAGTAATTTTTTCAATTGCTTATTATCCGCTATTAGCACTAGTAAATAAAAGTGATGAAACATATAGAAAAAAAGCTCTAATAGATTACATATCTCAAGATGCAGGAATAATCATATGTGGTTTATTAATAGGAACAACTTTAGGAAACTGCGTATTTGATTATAATACTTGTTTATTTTTAGCAATAATAAGTAATATTATTAGTGGAATGGTTTTAATATTTCTAAAAACAAGATCATTAATCAAAAAACAAAAAGCTGAGTCTTTAAAACATGCGATTAAAACAATATTTAATTCAAAAATAACAACATATTTTTTAGGTGAGCAATTAATAGTAAATATGTCTTATGGTATAGTATTTGGAATAATAATGTTAATTTTAACTGATTATTTAAATCTAGAAATATCTGCTGCTTCTATATTTATAATAGTATCAAATGTACTTGCAGTAATAGTATGTTCATTATTTAGTAAATATGGAAAAAATTTATCAGTAAATGCAAGTAATATTATAAAGTTTGGAACAAGAACAATAACATATTTTATAGCTGCATTTTCAAATAATATGACTATATATATTTTTTCAATCGCATTTGGTTATATATCATGTAGAATGTTAGATGATAAAGTAACTGGAACGTATCTAAAAAGAGTAAATGATAATGCTCAATTTCTATTTGGAAATATGAGGTATTTTGTTACTAGTTTAGGAAGAGGAATAGGTACATTTTTAGCAGGAGTACTTTTATCTTACTCACTATCATCTTTATTTCTAGGAGCAGCAATAGCTACTTTAATTCAATCAATAATGTTATTTGATATAGAAAGATTAAGAAAAAATAGAAATTATAATTAAAATGTAATATAATACTTCACAAGAGGTTATTATGACTACAATAGAAGAAAAACAATATATTATTAATAAAATACAAGATATATTAAATAAAATTAAAGTAAATCATTTAGCTAATCAAAAAGAATTAGAAGAATTGCAAAGAGAATATAATGATATAATCAAAAGAAATAACTTATCAGAATTCGAGAGTCAAGAAAATAAGGCTCTTGAAACTTTTGGTTTACCAAAATCTCAAGAAAGAATTGACTCGGAAATAATTTCAAAATTAAATAAATTTTATGAATCAAAATTACTTCTATATACTTATTTAATAGACTTATTACATTTAAATATAAAGAATTATAATAGTTTAGAAAGAGAATATTTGAAATATAAGGATTTAACTTCAAAAATAAAAAAATTATCACAAGTAGATAGAAGTGACTTATTTAGTGAAATTTTATTTAATCTAGTTATATATGAAATAGCTTTTAACAAAACTAGAAAAATATTAGATTCTATTAGTGAAAAAGAAATTTTTGATATATGTGAATATTTAAAAAAGAATATTAATAAAGAAGATAATCCAAGACTATATAAGAAATTAACTGAAGATATTATTGATAGAGAAGAGCTTTATGAAATACTTTCATCTATTTCAACTGAAGCATTAGAAAAAGAAAGAATTAGATTAAAAGAATATGAAGAAAAACAAAAAAAATTAAGAGAATTAAAATTAAAAGAATTAAAGAAAAGAAAAAAATCATTAGAAAAATCATTATCATCATGGGTAAATAATCCAAATGGTGAAGTAAAAAGCATAATGGATGAATTAAAATTATGTGAAAGAGTATTAGAACAAAAAGAAAGTTATTATGAAGAACGTCAGAAAGAAAAACCTTCTTTATCATTTAAACCTTTTATTAGTATTTTAGTTAGTGGTGCATTAATGTTTACAGCTGGCAGTGGCCTAAGAAATTTAAATTTTAGACCAGAAAAAAAGTATTCAGTTATATCTGAAATAAGCAACAATTTAGATTATAATAGTCAAATAATAGAAGATGGTTATTTAAAAGAAAATTATATTGAGGAACATAATATTAAATCATCAACGAAAATGACAGTTTATTCAGTATGGAAACCTAATACAAAAGTATTTGGTGTCAATAGTATGTATGTACGTGAAGTAATAGAGTATGAAATAGATGATATTGATTTAGAAAATATTAATGATTACTTCAGTTTAGATAGAAGTCTTTTTAGATGCACAAATAAGTATATGGAATCAAAATCTACATTATCTGAAAATGATTTATATACACAAGAATATGCAGAAATAGAAAAAACTAAATTAGACTTAGATAATTATATAGAAATTGAACCATCAGAAACCATAAAGACTCTAATAATTATAATATTATTAACACTTGTAGATATTATTTCTGCTGTTCCAAAATATATTAAAACAGGTGAAATAGAAGAAGATGAATCTTATGAGTTAATAACAGGCATTATATTACTAATAAGGGAAATAATTGAATGTGTAAATTATAATCAAATATTAAGATATTATCATGAAGAAATTAAACAATATCAAAGACGAATAGAAGATTTAGAAAAAGAAAAAGAAGAATTAATAAATAGAAAAGAAAATGCTACTTACAAGTCAAAAATAGATGAATTAAATTCCAAAATAAAAGAAACAGAAAAACTAATTAATATGATTGAACATGATGAATATTATACAGTTAGTAATGAACACGTAACCTCAAGTGGAAATAAATTAGTATTAGAAAAATAGTAGGAGTAAAATATGAAGAAAATTATTGTATTGTTATTATCAATTCTATTATTAGTAGGTTGTAACAATAAAGAAAAAGAATCAAACATATTAGAAGAAGTACTAAAAGAAAATAATTACATTATTGTAGATGTCAGAACTAAAGAAGAATATGATTCTTCACATGTAGTTGGTTCTATAAATATTCCATATGATACAATAGATGAGAATACAAACTTAGATAAATCAAAAACAATAATTGTTTATTGTAGAAGTGGAAAAAGAAGTTTTATAGCATCAGAAACATTAAAAAAATTAGGATATAATGTTCTTGATTTAGGTGCATTTGATAGTATAAATCTTGATAAAGAATGAAAGAGTAATCTTTCTTTTTTATTATGTTTATGATATTCTATTAATAGGAGGAAAAATATGAAAAAGAATTTAATTATTAGATTAATAATTACCATTCTAGTTGGTTTTATAACATATTATATTACACTACCAGCATTTAATTTACATAGCTTTGGATTTTATATGTTTGTTTTATTTATAATTATATTATTTGAATTAACTGGTATTATTGATCTTAAAAACAACGTTAAGAAAGTATTTAGACAAGGAGTAAATAAAAATAATATTATTAAGAAAAGTTTTCTATATATTGCAATAATATTAGTTTTTATTGGAATATTTTTAGTTAATTTTATATTTTCACCAGTATTTATGAGTAATAAATATAAAAATAGAATTACTATTAGTGAAGATAATAATTTTACTGAAGATATAAAAGAAGTAGATTTTAATGCAATCCCATTATTAGACAAAGATTCTTCATCTAAACTAGGTGATAGAGTTATGGGTCAAATGAGTGAATTAGTAAGTCAATTTGAAGTATCATCTCTTTATACTCAAATCAATTATAATAATGAAATTATAAGAGTTACACCACTTGAATATGCAAATGCTATTAAATGGTTAACTAATAGAAGTGGTGGTGTTAAAGGCTATATAAAAGTTAATTCAGTTAATGGAAAAAGTGAATTAGTTAAATTAGATAAAGGTATGAAATATATGCCTAGTGCTCATTTTAATGAAAATTTATATAGAAAATTAAGATTCTCTTATCCGACAAAAATATTTGGAAAAGAATCATTTGAAATTGATAATGATGGTAATCCTTATTGGATAGTACCAACTATTAAATACTCTGGAGTTGGTTTATTAGAAGAAGTTGAAGGAGTTATAATCTTTGATCCAATAACAGCAAAAAGTGAATATTATAAGACTGGATCTATTCCTACATGGGTTGATCAAGTATATAGTGCATCATTAATAATTGATCAAGTAGATGATTGGGGAATGTATAAAAAGGGATTCTTTAATTCTATATTTGGACAAAAAGGAGTAGTACAAACAACTGATGGATATAATTATATGCTTCAAGATGATGATGTATATTTATATACTGGAATAACATCAATTAGTAGTGATGAATCAAATATAGGATTTATTATTTCAAATTTAAGAACAAAAGAAACAAAATTTTATAACGTTCCTGGCGCAGAAGAATATTCAGCAATGGACTCAGCAAAAGGACAAGTTCAACAAATGAATTACACATCAACATTCCCATTATTAATTAATCTAAATGAAAGACCAACATATTTAATCAGCTTAAAAGATAATGCAGGTCTTGTTAAAATGTATGCATTTGTAGATGTTGAAGATTATCAAAAAGTAGTAGTAAGTGATGCATCAATCGGAGTAACAGAAGCAGCAAGAAATTATTTATCAAATGTAGATATTAATAGTAATAATAGTGTAAATACAGAAAAAGAAATAACTATAAAGTCAATAACAACAAGTATTATTGATGGAAATACATATTACTATATAATAGATAATTATGATCAAAAATATAAAGCATCAATAAAAGTTAATGAAAATGTTTTACCATTCTTAAATAGTGGAAGCAGTATTAAAGTTAAGTATGGAAAAGAAAAAAATGTAATAGATATAATAGGGATAGAGTGATAATATGCAATGTTGCGCTTTTAGTCAAACAGAAGACAGGAAATATGATTATGTAAAAAAGAATTTCGTATATGTAAACGAATTTATTAAATTTTTTGGAGCATATAAAAATGCTAAAAGATATTTAGTAAGATGCAAAAAATGTAAAGCCTTATTTATATATCAATGCTTTAGTACAGAAGTAGGTCAAAAAGAATGCTTTCACGAAGTATACTTACAAGTAAAAGATATAGATGAAGCCAAAAGAATAAATGAATCTACTGATTGGGAAGAATTTATGTCTCAAAAAAATCCTAAAATTGTTCATGATACATATAGAGAACTAAATAAAAGCAGTAAGAAATCAAGAAAAGTAATAATTTCAATTATTACAGTCATAATAGTCTTACTTATAGTGTTATTATCTATTTTACGTTTAAATTAGGCATATTTTAAGGAAAAATGTTAATATTTGCTTGATTTATTGTGACAAATATAGTATTATTAACTAGAAGTTATTTCTTGGTTTAGATGTACCTCTTACTTCTTTACTCAGATTTAACAGATTATTAGAAAAAGGAGGATTTTTAAAATGGCTTTAAGTAAAGACAAAAAAGAAAGTATTGTTTCTGAATTTGCTAGAAGTAAAGGAGACACTGGTAGCGTTGAAGTTCAAGTAGCTCTTTTAACAGAAAGAATTAACAAATTAACTACTCATATGAAGGAACATACTCATGATTATCATACTAATCGTGGATTACTAAGATTAGTTGGTAAAAGAAAAAACTTACTTGAATATTTAAAGAACGAAGATGTTCAAAGATATCGTGAGTTAATTAAAAAATTAGGTTTAAGAAAGTAGGCACTTGTTTTAAGTGTCTTTTATTTTTGAAAGGAGTGAATTGATGAAAAGAGTATTTGAATACGATTTTCAAGGTAGGAAATTGATAATTGAACATGGAGAACTTGCTAAACAAGCGAGAGGAGCTGTATTAGTTAGATATGATGACACTGTAATTTTATCTACATGTGTTATGAGTAATAATGTATCAACTGCAGACTTTTTCCCATTAACAATATTATATCAAGAAAAATTATACTCTGTTGGTAAAATTCCTGGTGGATTTATTAAAAGAGAAGGTCGTCCAACTGATGCTGCAACATTAACAGCAAGAGTTATTGATAGACCAATTAGACCAATGTTTAATGAGAACTTTAGAAATGAAGTTCAAGTAGTAAATACTGTATTAAGTGTTGATCCAGATCGTACACCAGAAATGACTGCATTATTTGGTACTTCATTATGCTTAGGTATTTCTAGTATTCCATTTGAAGGTCCAGTAGCTGGAGTAATAGTTGGTAAAATTGATGGAGAATTAAAAATTAACCCAACTTGTGAAGAAATGGAAAGAAGTACAATTAACTTAACTGTAGCAGGAACAAAAGATGCTATCAACATGGTAGAATCTGGTTCTAAACAAGTAAGTGAAGAAGAAATGCTAGAAGCTTTAATGTTTGGACATGAAGCAGTAAAAGAATTATGTGCAATTGAAGAAGACATCATTAGTGAAATAGGAGAACCTAAAATTGAAGTTACTTTAGCATCTATTCCAGAAGAATTATCTACTGAAGTAAATAATGATATTAAAGAAAAAATGATTGAAGCAATTCAAATCAAAGACAAACTAGAAAAATATGCAAGAATAGATGAAGTAAAACAAGAAGCAATTGACTTATACACTGAAAGACATGAAGGAGAAGAAGACTTAGAAGAAAAATTAAAACTTGTTAAGAAAGTTGCTGATGAAATTGAAGGAAATGAAGTAAGAAGATTAATAACTAATGAACATATCAGACCAGATGGAAGAGAAATGGATGAAATCCGTGAATTATCTGCAGATGTTGATTTACTTCCAAGAACACATGGTAGTGCATTATTTACAAGAGGTCAAACTCAAGCATTAGCAATCACAACATTAGGTGCTCAAAATGAAGAACAAATTTTAGATGGATTATCATTAGAAGATTCTAAAAAATTCATCTTCCATTATAACTTCCCAGCATTTAGTGTAGGTGAAACTGGTAGATATGGAAGCCCAGGTAGAAGAGAAATCGGACATGGTGCTTTAGCTGAAAGAGCATTATTACAAGTAATGCCAAGTCAAGAAGAATTCCCATATACAGTTAGAGTTGTATCAGAAGTTTTAGAAAGTAATGGTTCATCAAGTCAAGCAAGTATTTGTGCAGGATGTATGTCACTTATGGCAGCAGGTGTTCCAATTAAAGCTCCAGTAGCAGGAATTGCAATGGGATTAATAACTGAAGATGGAACATGTGATTCTAAATATACAATCCTTACAGATATTCAAGGATTAGAAGATCACATGGGAGATATGGACTTCAAAGTAGCAGGTACAAGACAAGGAATTACAGCTTTACAAATGGATATTAAAATTAAAGGTGTAACTCGTGAAGTACTTAAAGAAGCATTAGAAAAGGCACATAAAGCAAGAATGAAAATTCTTGATGTAATGGAAAATACAATACCTGAACCAAGACATGAATTAAGTGAATATGCTCCAAAAATTAGAACAATGAAGATTTCACCAGATAAAATTAAAGATGTTATTGGTAAAGGTGGAGAAACTATTACTAAGATAATTTTAGAATCAAGCAACGTAACATCAGTTAATCATAAAGATGCAGTCAAGATTGATATTGATGACGATGGAAACGTAATTTGCTATCATATGAATAAAGAAGTTTTAGATAAAGCAATTAAGATGATTGAAGACATCGTAAAAGATGTAGAAATCGGAGCTGTATATACTGTAAAAGTAGTTAAAATAGAAGATTTTGGTGCTTTTGTAGAATTATGGCCAGGTTGTGAAGGATTAGTTCATGTATCACAATTAGATAATAAGAGAGTTAATCATCCAAGTGACATCTTAAAAGTTGGTGATGAAATTGTTGTTAAAGCAATCGGATATGATAGAAAAGGTAAATTAAATCTTTCAAGAAAAGAATTATTACCAAAACCAGAAAAAAAAGAAGATAAAAAAGAAGAGAAGAAACATTCTGAAGAATAATTCTTCTTTTTTAGTGCATAAAAAAAGGATGATTTCTCATCCCATAATAACTTATTTAACTAAGTATTTCATTTCTCCCATTCTAGATGTTGGAACAAATCCACTTGGTGCATTAATTACATCAGGTATTCTATTTACTATAGCAGCACAAGTAAGTTCTACAGTAGAAGGTCTTGTAATTACTAAATTAGTATTTGGTTCACCTTCGATTGTCCAATCATTTTTATCACAATCATTTTCACCATATACTTTACCAATACATTGAGTTTCAAGAATTACACCTTGTTTAGTAGTAGTTGTAACAACAGCACTCATACCAGTAGCAGTACCAGCTTTAATATCCATACCTAAAGTAGTTGAATGAATATCAGTATCTGAATATTGTGGAACACATTCTTGAGTTTGACTAACAACATCTAAATGTAATTTGTCACATAACCATCCATTAACATTCCACATATAACTTGGAGTATAATTTCCAGAATTAATGATTTCATTTCTTTCTGCTTCACTAATTCTATCATTAGCTGCAACTTCTTTATCAAATTGTTCACTAGTAAAACCAGCTCCATGAGCTTTAGCTAATGCAATACCATAATCTTCCACATTATATGAAGAACTTCCTTTGATTTTAGTTATTTTTTGAGTAGTACCAGCTAAAGTACTAATTAAATTACCCCAAAATGCATCTTGATATCCAGAACCTGTAATAGTACAATTATTAGCTTTAGCAAGTTCATCAATTTCCAATGTTAATTTTGGATTAGAATTCATAGGATAAAACGCTTCTTCACAAGTTGTAATAGCATTAACTCCATGTTTAGCACATAAAAATAAAGCATCCTTACAATCACTTAATAAACTCATAGTAGTAACAATACATACATCAGCTTTTACTTCACTAAAAAGTTTATCAGCTTCTTCTACAGAAGTAATTTTAACTCCTTTGTCTTCACATCCAATAACACTACCAATGTCTTTTCCAATAACATTAGGATTAATGTCGACAGCGCCAACAATTTCCCAATTATTTTCTAAAACATATCTCATAGTATATTTGGCCATTTTACCACAACCATATTGTATAACTTTCATATAATCCTCCTTAATATAATCATAACACATTTTATATTATAAGAAAATATTTGAATATTATAAGTGTAAATTGACTTTAAAAAACTTTTTTATTATAATATATAGCCACAAAGAAGGGGAAATATCATGATAGCAGTAAATTTAATTGAAAGTTTATTAAGAGTTTCATATTTAATATGTTCAAATTATAAAGCATTGGCTCAATTAGAGTTAGATGGTCAAGAAGGAACAGAAAAATATAACACATTACTAAAAGGAATAAAAGTATTAGAAGGAATAGAAAATGAGCTATATAGTGTACATTATAGTGGATGTAGAATGGGTGCAATAGAAAATAAATCTCTAGCAAAAGAAGCTCTTAAACGTTTAAATAAACAATTTCTAACAGATGATTATGAAAAGATAAATAGACCAGAATTAATAGTATTTAATCAACTTGAAACACCTGATTTATCATTATTAAGAGTTGTGAATAGAGTAATGAACTTTGATGTTAATTTAACATTAGAAAAAAAGGTTAACGGTTCAACAGAAAAAAATTTACATGATCCAGAAATACTTACAAGTGTAGCAGCATTACTAGCTACAAGAGTAGATATTGTTAAATCTATCGATGATATTGAAAGTATTTTAAATATTGAAATAAATGATAAAAGTAATGATGAAGAAACAAGAAAGAGCCTAATCGAAGCAAAATATGACTATTATAGTATGTTTGAACATAACTTCGATATGCCTGGTTATGAAGAATTTAAAAAGCAAATAAGTATTGCTATGAGAGAAAGCTTAATCGATTTTCTAAAAGATAAAGTATCAAAAATAAATATGGAAATGGCACTTATACCAGGAAATAAAAGAAAAATATTATTAACAACTATTTATGTAAGAGCGAGATTATTAAATGTAGATGAAGAAGATAAAGAAATTTTAAAAAAGCAAATTCAAAGTCTTATTGATCAACAACAAATACAAGATTCTTATGGTACAAAACTATTTATGAAATTAATAGATCAAAGCTACTACGATAAAGAATGTGAAAATACACTTGGATTATAACATTGTCAAAATTGACAATGTTTTTTCTTTATAATATAATTTTTAATGTAGTAAGGAGTAAAATATGGAGCCATTAGATATATACAAAAGTATTCAATCAATATCTGAAAAAATATATTATACATATATTGCTCTTGCTCAAGAAGAAATTAAAAATGGAATTAATTCTACTAGATATAAAGAATTAATAAAATCAGTAAATATATTAAAAAGTATAGAAGACTCAATTTATAAAGAAATAGAAAAAAATACGATTAAAAATAAAGAGTATGTAAGAAACTTATTATTAAAATTATATCAAGATTCAGAAGAAGAAATAGATTTAGAAAGAACACTTCATTCTCCAGAAAGAATAATATTTAATGATAATCTAGGACGAAAAGCTATTTCTATGAGAATATCAAATAAGTTATCTAGTATTTTTATGAAATTTTATATAGATGATGCAAATATAGATAAAACAGTGTATTTTATAGGAGAAAGTACAAGAGATAAATATTTTTTAGACTTTCTAGATGAATTAATTGTTGAACAAAAAAGTAGTTATTTAAAAAATGTTTTAATTAATTCTAAATATGAATACGCATTTATTAATTGTGGTGAATATGACAATCAAAAGCCTAGTGAAGACTATGATGAATTAATATCAGCTAAGAATTTTTTAGAACTAACTAAATATATAAAAAAGATGAGTGTAATGAGTGAAAAAAGTTTCTTTCATCCAATTAATTCAAGAAGAATACTTTTAACTTTCACATATGTAAGAAGTCTTGTTATACAAATGAGAGAAGAAGAATATAAACATTTAAAAGAAACTATAGATATTATGTTAGAACGCAAAGTTATAAAAGATAGTTATGGAACAAGATGTTTTATTGCAATGTTAGATTATTACTATGAAGATAAAAGAAAATATTCAAAAAAAGGTTACTCATTTAAAAGAAAAATTTAATTTTGATTTTTCTTTTTTTTATGTACTTTTGTAAAAAGTTGTGCTAATATTAATATATAAAATAAAGGAGAGTTGATATGAAAAAGAAATTTTTATTAAGTTTTTTAACTGTATTAACATTATTTATTGGACTTACTTGTGTTAATGCAGCAACAGCCAAAGCACCATCTGTTATTCCTGGACAAGATGATACTTTGTATGGTCAAGTAGATGAAACATTTGACTTTAGTAAAATTAAATTTACAACTTCAAAAGAAGATAATGAAAGAGTTGCTGGAAAATCAAAAATGCAAAAAATAATTTTAGCTCAAAATTATAATAAAGAAACTCAAGCATTAAATGAATCTTGGTTCTCTGCATATTGTTTAAATCCAGAACTAAAATATCCAAAAGAAAATTATGTAAATTATACTAAAGAAAATCCAACAGTAACTAATAATAAAACATTATTAAATGAATATGTTAAATTTGCATTATATAACAAGAAAGAATTAAAAGAAGCTTTCAAAAAAGCTTTAGGTATGAGATTTGAACCTGAAATAACTTATACTTTACCAGAAGGTAAAACAGAAGAAGATCTTATTAATACAATCAAAGCAGGAAATGATAAAGTAACAGTTTATGTAACTAAAATAGTTTATACAGAAGTAACTGCTGCAACAGTAACATTACTTCCAAAAGATTTAGGAAGTCAAGATGAATCAAAATACACTTTAGAATTCACATTAGATGACATTCTATTTAGTAAATTTATAACTGAAAAAGATGCTGAAAAGACATATAATCATGCATTATGGATTATTGAACATAGTTATCCAACATTAGGAATAGAAGAATCATTAGAAGTAGCTGGAGCAAACTATAATAAATTATTAGAAGAAGTTAAAGCATTACATACAGGAGAAACTTTAACTGATGAACAATTAAAAGCATTAGCTGAAAATTATGTTTATTCTACAATTCAATATGCAATATGGAAAGCAAATAATATGTATGTAGAAACAGATGTTAAATTAGGAAAAACTTTAGAAGGAAGTGAACAATTAAATACATTATATGGATATTTAATTGCAGATAGAGATATTTATACTAATTATGGTAATCTAACATTCTCAAATACAATTGATGTTGTAAAACCAGAAGCAGGAAAAGAAGTAGCTAAAGAAACAAAAGATGCGTATTTATATGGACCATATTCAATTTCTTATGATGTATTATCAGTAGAAGGATTTGAAATTAAAATTTCAGGTGACAATAAAGATGCAATTAAATTAATAGATGAAAGTGGAGCAGAAGTTACTAAATTAGGACCAAATCAAAAATTCTATATTCAAGTAACTAAATCATCAAAAATAGCAAGTTTAAAAGTTGAAGCTTCAACTATAAATGCTTATTCATTTAATCCATCAACAGATAGAGGAAGAATTTATTATTCTTATACACCATTAGCTCAAGATGTAATATCTGGTGGAAAAATAGTAGGAGTAAATATTCAAAAAGCATTTGAATTTGCTTATAATCCTAAAACAGGAGTAACAAACATTGCAATATTATTTGCAATAGTAGTATTATCATTTACAGTAGCTTATGTTGTAATTAATAGTAAGAATACTCCAATAGAATTAAATTAAGAAGATGAAAATCTTCTTTTTTTATGCAAAAAAAGTAGTGTTTTAAAAAGTTTTTGCGAATTATATTAATAGAGGAATATATAGAAAGGAGAAAGTTGGAAGAGTTTAGATATAAATTTTTAAACTATTTAAAAACTATTAATTATAAGAAATTTATTATGCCAAGCTTCTTATTATTAATTAATTTATCAAGCTTTATGTTTTTATTTACAATGATTAATAGAAAAGAAGAAAAGATAGAAAGCGCTAGTAAAATTGCTTATGATGCTCCAGTAATAGAAGAAATAGAAAAAACAGATGAAGAAACACAAGAACAAGAAGAAATAAAAGAATCAAATGAATGCTCTAATGATAATGAAGAAAAAATATTTGTTGATATCAAAGGAAGTGTTAAAACTCCCGGTGTATATGAACTAAATATTAATTCTAGAGTTATAGATGCAATTAAAGCTTCTGGTGGATTAAATAAAGATGCAAACACTAATTACATCAATTTATCAAAAAAACTAGAAGATGGTGACGTAATAATCATTTATTCAAATAAAGAAGTAGAAGAATCACAAAAACAAGAAAATATAATAGAAGTACCATGTGATTGTAGTAATATAAAAAATGAAACAAAAGAAGAAGTAAAGCCTTCAAACAATAAAATAAATATAAACACCGCCTCATTAGAAGAACTTCAAACATTAAATGGAATAGGAGAATCAAAAGCAGCATTAATAATTGAATATAGAACTTCAAATGGCAAATTTAAATCTATTGAAGAACTAAAAAATATAAAAGGAATTAGTGAAAAGATTTTCTCTAAGATTAAGGAAAATATTACTACTTGATATTATTTACTATCTATTACTTATAATAAGCATATTGTTTATAATAATATATAACAAAAAATATATTCCTCTAAATAAATATGATTTAAATGACAATAATTTTATTTTAAAAATTAAAACTATAAAAATTGATGGAAACAAATTATCATTAGAATTTTATGATGAAATAGTAGGTACATACTATTTTAAAACAATCGATGAAAAAGATAATTTTAAATTTGAAATAGGTGACACAATTTATATAAAAGGTATATTAAAGTTACCAAATAATAATACAATTCAAAATACATTTAACTATAAAAAATATTTAAAGTATAATTATAAAAACTATATTTTAAATATTGAATCATATAAACTAATTAATAAGAATAAAAATATTTTTTTAAAACTCAAAAATAAAATAATAAATAAAGTTAATAATATAAAAAATAATCAATATCTCTATGCATTCATTTTAGGTAAAAGCTCATATATAGAAAATGAAATATATAATCAATATAAAATAAATGGTATTACTCATTTATTTGCATTATCAGGTTTACATGTTTCATTATTTTCAAGTATAATTATCTACACACTAAAAAAGTTAAAAATGAATGAAAAAATCTCTTTAATAATTACTAGTATATTCTTAATATTATTTGCCTTTATAGCATCATTTACGCCATCAATATTACGAGCAGTAATATATTTTATACTTTATAATATTAATAAAATATATTATTTCTATATTAAACCTAAATATATTTTGTATGTAACTTTTACTATTTTAATATTTATAAATCCTTTTTACATATTTAATATAGGATTTATTTTATCATTCACAATAACTTTTTTTATTATTTTATTTAATGAAAACTTTAAAATTAATAAAAAATATTCAATCATAATAATAAGTATAATATCTTTTTTATCAAGTTTACCTATAATAATAAATCTATCTTATGGAAATTATCTCCAATCTTAATTTTATACTCACTGCCTATAAAGCAAAAGCCATTACCAAGTTCTTTCATAAAAGATTCAATATCCTCTAATATTAATTGATGCAATACTTTTTCATTAATTATATCTATATTATTTTTATTCTTAATTAATATTGGATTTGGAACCAAATCTTTAATGTTTAATAATTTACTATTTGTTATTTTACTTCTTGTTTCTATTGGTAATCTTTTATACTCATTATTTTTAATTCTTTCTTGTAATTGTCTTTGTGATAAATTGTTATCTTTTGCAACTCTAATGTAATAAATTATTTCATTATAATCATTTAATGAAATCAAAAGCAAATAATGAGACCAACTCAATTGTGTCAACATTGTTGACACTTTTTCATTACTAAAAACATTATAAAACTGTTTCATTCTAAACAATGTTCTTCTATTATATTTTTTTCCGACTTCTAATATTAATTTTTTAGAGTATTCATCTATTATATTATCTCCATATTTAC
>USNG01000026.1 GCA_900556025.1 uncultured Mycoplasmatota bacterium | reverse complement strand
ATACTGAAAGTGAAGAAAATATTGCTGATATTTTAAAAAAATGAAAAAATGTCTTGAAAATTACAAAATTATGTTGTATACTTGATTAGTAATTTCAAGACGTCCTCGTAGCTCAGTTGGATAGAGCATACGCCTTCTAAGCGTACGGTCAGGCGTTCGAATCGCCTCGAGGACACCACTTTGAATTATAAAAAGGCTTATGCCTTTTTTTATTGTGTTGACTTTTTTAGCAAAGTGTGTTATAATCTAATCACTTTGAAAAGGGGGTTTTCAAATATTATGAAAGAAAAAGTTTTTGATTTGGTTACAAATTATGCCAATAGTAATTTTCAAGAAGGTGGTTTAGCAGTTCAACTATCTAACTATAGAGGACTTGTTAAACTATTAGGTGATAAAAAGCTTACTATAGATATTGATAATGCTTTTGATTTATATTATTCTAATGATAAATTAAAAAATATGGTTGATGCATTAATGTCTAGTAAGAAAACTAAGAGAGTATGTAACAATGATAATGTTAAATACTTGATGCAAATTAATGCTGATGATCTTGATAAAGAAGATGATGAGGAAGAAAAAATAGGGTCTGAAGATAACTTAGAAGTTCAAGAAGAAAATAGATATAGTCCTACTGGATATTCTGTTGGTAAACATGCTCATAAAGGTTCTCATGATATAGATCTATTTAATTTATATTTAAGTGAGTTACCTCCAGTAGTTTTAACTCCAGAACAAGAGTGTGAGTTATTTACTAGAGTAGCTAAAGGTGATGAACAAGCTAGACAAGATGCTGCTTACTATAATTTACGTTTAGTTATAAGTGTTGCTAGAAAGTATACAGGTCGTGGATTATCTTTAGAAGATATAGTTCAAGAAGGTAATTTAGGATTAATGAAAGCCATTGAAAAGTTTGATGTAACAAAAGGATATAAATTTAGTACTTATGCTACATCATGGATTAGACAGTCTATTACAAGATCTATAGCTGATCAATCTAGAACTATTAGAATTCCTGTTCATTTACATGAAAATATGTTAAAAATCAGAAGAGCAAATGGTGAATGGATGAAAAATCATCCTTATGAAGCTACACCTACTGATTTAGCTGAAATGACTGGTTTAAAGGAAGAACAAGTTAGATTTTGCTTAAGTAAAATGGATAATGTTGTTTCTTTAGAAACACCAGTTAATGCTGATGAAGAAGATTCTTTCTTAGGTGATTTTATTGCTGATGACAAAGAACAATTTGATGATTATATTTCTAAAGATTATTTAAATGAATTTATGACAGCTGTTGAAAATGCTCCTAAATTAACTCAAAGAGAATTATTTGTTATTAAAGCTAGAATGGGACTTTGGAATGGTCGTGAAATGACTCTTGAAGAAGTTGGAAAAGAAATGGGTGTTACTCGTGAAAGAGTAAGACAAATTGAAGCTAAAGCTATAAGAAAATTAAGAGCTGATAAAAAGGTTAGAACATTTAATCCAGCTAGTCATAGCTATGATGAACCTCGTCAACAATATGTATTAAATTCTAATGGAGATTTTGTTCTTGTAAAGAAAGAAACTCCGGATACAAAAAGCTATTTTACATATCCTGATACATTTCCAGTTAATGGAAAGAAACCTGAGGTTAAGCCAGTAGAAGAAACTCCAGCTTATCCATGGGCAAATAAATATGATAAATATAATAAACAATTAGAAGAATATTTTGCTCAAAAAACATTGAAAAAATAAAAGGGTTTTGAAACCCTTTTTTCTTTGGAATAATTTTCTTACATTGATTTTTTTATGATTTGTGGTATAATATATTCACTTTGAAAAGAGGGGTTTTCAAATATTATGAAAGAAAAAGTTTTTGATTTAGTTATAAATTATGTTGATAATAATTTTCAAGAAGGTGAATTGTCTGTTCAATTATCTAACTTTAAAGGTCTTGTTAAATTATTGGTTAAAAATGGTATTGTAATAGATGAAGATAATGCTGTCAATTTATATTTTTCAAGTGATAAATTAAGAACTATGGTTGATACTTTAATGTCTAGTGAAAAGACTAAAAGAATATGTAATAATAGAAATATTAGATGTTTGATGCTAGTTAATATTGATGAAAATGAGAAGGATAATGATTTAGATACAATCAAAATATATTTAAGTGAGTTACCTAGTCAAATTTTAACTCCTGAAAAGGAATATGAATTATTTACTAGAGTAGCAAATGGTGAAGAGCAAGCTAAAAAAGATATTCTTTATTATAATTTACGTTTAGTTGTAAGTGTTGCTAAAAAATATAATGATTGTGGTTTACCTTTTGAAGATATTATTCAAGAAGGTAACATGGGATTGATGGAAGCAATTGAAAAATTTGATGTAACTAAAGGTTATAAGTTTAGTACTTATGCTTCAATATGGATTAGACAACATATTTTAAAAGCTATAGCTGATAAATCTAGAATTATTAGAATTCCATATTATTTAAATGATATTATTGTTAAGATAAGAAAAGCTAGAAGTATATGGAAAAAGACACATTCTTCTGATATAACTCCTAGTGAATTATCAGAGTTAACTGGTGTGAGTGAAGAAAGGATTAGACTTTGTTTATGTGTAATGAATGATGCTATTTCTTTAGAAACTCCAGTTAATAGTGAAAATTATGATAAAAACGATGATAATGAAAATAGATTAAGTTTACATGAAGTTTTAGTTGAAGAAGAAAGCCAATATGATGATATTGAACTAAAAGATTATTTAGAAAAATTTATGGTTGCTGTTAATAATGCTTCTAGTTTAAAAGAAAGAGAACTTTATGTTGTTAAGGCAAGAGCTGGATTCTTTAATGCTCATGAAATGACTCTTGAAGATATTGGAAAAGAAATAGGCGTTACTCGTGAGAGAACAAGACAAATTGAAGCTAGAGCTTTAGGGAAGTTAAGACATGATGAAAATGTTAGTTCATTTAGATATTAAAAAGGTTTTTGAGAAACCTTTTTTCATTGAAAAAAATATATAAGATGATATAATTATAATGAGGTAATTATATGAGAAGTGTTTATGTTCATATTCCATTTTGTAATAGTATATGTTCTTATTGTGACTTTTGTAAGTTTTTATATAGTAACCCTTGGGCAGAAAAATATATTGAGACTTTAAAAAGTGAAATATTAGAATATTATGAAGGTGAAACTATTAAAACACTATATATTGGAGGAGGAACACCTTCTAGTTTGAATAGTGATCTTTTAAGAAAATTATTTAATGTTTTAAGACTTTTTAAATTAAGTGATGATTATGAATTTACTTTTGAATGTAATATTAATGATATCGATGAAGAACTTTTATATATATTAAAGAGTCATGGAGTTAATAGAATTAGTATTGGAGTAGAGAGTTTTAATAAAAATAATTTAAAATTCTTAAATAGAAAACATAATAAGAAAGATATATTTGATAAAATAAAATTAGCTAAATCATATGGTTTTGATAATATTAATGTGGATATAATATATGCTCTTCCAATAGAGAGTATGTTTGTTTTAAAAAGTGATATAAGTAATATTTTAAAACTTAATGTTGATCATGTTAGTACTTATTCATTAATTATAGAAGAGCATACTGCGTTATATAATAAAGGAATTAAACCTATAGATGAGAATCTTGATTTTAAGATGTATAAATATATATGTAAGAAGTTAAGGAAAAAAGGATATGAACATTATGAAGTAAGTAATTTTGCTAGAAATGGTAAAATGAGTAAACATAATTTGACATATTGGAACAATCAAGAATATTATGGTTTTGGACTTGGAGCTACTGGATATGTGAATGGTATGAGATATGAGAATACTAGAAGTTTCAATAAATATTTAAATAAAGAATATAGATTTAATGAGTTACTTGTTTCTAATCAAGAAGAGATGGAGAATGAACTTATTCTTGGTCTTAGAAAGTTAAAAGGTGTATCTATTAGTGAATTTGAAAAAAAATATGATAGAAAGATAAATGAAGCTTTTAAATTAGATGAGGCTATTAAAAAGAAATATTTAATTATTAAAGATGATTATTTATTTATTAATCCAAGTAAGATATATGTTATGAATGAAATAATTAATATGATAATGTGAGGAAATATGAAAGTAATAAGATTAATGAAGGGGTTAATTAAATATATTGTTCTTATGGCAATATTTTGTGTTATTCAAGTATATTGTGAACTTGAACTTCCAAATGTTATGAGTAATATAGTTGATATTGGTATTGCTAATAATGATACAGTATATATAAGTAGTTTAGTTATTAAAATGTTAATAATAACTGTTATATGTTTAATATCTAATATTTTAGTTATATATTCTACATCTAAGTTTTCTAATCAATATGGATATAATATAAGAGAAGCTTTATATAAAAAGATAAGTGGATTTAGTAAGAAAGAGATTGATGAGTTTGGTGCATCTACACTTATAACTCGAAGTACTAATAATGTTAGTAATATAACTTCTACTTTTTCTTTTGGATTAAGACTTATAATATTTGCTCCTATTATGGGAATAGGTGCAGCTATTATGGCATATTCTAAAGCACCAACTTTAGCACCTATAGTAATTATATCTGTTAGTGTTTTAATGCTTCTTGTTGTAGTTATATTTGCTTGTATTTCACCTAAGTTTGAAATATTACAAAAATATTTAGATAAATTAAATGCTACTTCTCGTGAAGCACTTAGTGGTATTAGAGTTATTAAAGCTTTTAATAAAAAAGATTATTTTAAAAAGAGATTTGATAAAGTAAATAGTGATAATAGAAAGATGAATGTTTTTCTTAATAAAATACTTTATTTAATACAACCTATGATGATATTAATAATTAATGTAGCTACTATAATAATAGTATATATATCTACAAGATATTTGAGTGCTGGAACATTAGAAATTGGGTCAATGATGGCATTTATTCAATATTTAGCTACAGTTTTAACTAGTTTCTTGATGTTACTTGTTATTATATTAAATATACCTAGAGTTATGGTTTCTTTTAAGAGAATAAATGAAGTATTAAATGTTGAAGTAGCTGTTGTTAATGAAGGAAAAATAAAACTTAATTCTTTAGAAAGTATTGAATTTAAAAATGTTTATTTTAAGTATGAAAATGCACATGATGATATGTTAAAGAATATTAGTTTTAAAATAGTTAAGGGTGAAAAAGTAGGTATCATTGGATCTAGTGGATGTGGTAAGACTACAATAGTTAATTTACTTTTAAGACATATTGAACCTACTAGTGGACAAATATTTATTAATGGAATAGATATTCATGAATATGATATTAAGTCTTTAAGAAATATATTTGCATATACTCCACAAAATAATGCATTGTTTAAAGGAACAATTAAAGAAAATTTGTCTTTTGATAAAAGAATTAATGCTGATAATTTAGATGAAGCATTAAGTAATGCTCAGATTATGGATTTCATAGAAAAGAATGAAGAAGGATATGATTATGAGTTATTTCAATCTGGAGTTAATTTAAGTGGTGGGCAAAGACAAAGAATGTCTATTGCTAGAGCATTGTTAAGTGGAGGAGAATGTTTACTTTTAGATGATTCATTATCTTCAGTTGATTATATTACTGATAAAAGAATAAGAGAGTCTATATATAAATTATATAAAGATAAGATGATAATATTGATTACTCAAAGAGTTAATAATTTAACTGGTTTTGATAAGATAATAGTTATTGAATCAGGTAAGATTGAGA
The DNA here is from genome assembly GCA_900556025.1 of uncultured Mycoplasmatota bacterium. The sequence continues at coordinate 16,210 of USNG01000026.1, read as the reverse complement.
TGGTCGGTAATTATCTTGATGTAGTTAATACAAGTAAAGTATTTAATGAATTTATTGAATCTCAAAAGAGGGAGGTGTCAAAATGAAAAGAAAAGAAAATAATGCACCTACTTTGAGAGAGGTTATTTCTAAAACATTTAAAATAATAAAAGAATATAAAAAATCTTATATTTTGACTGTTATATTTTGCATATTAGCTGCGTTATTTGGATCAATTGCTCCTTACTTTTTAGGTTATGCGACTGATAGTTTATATGACTCTATTAGTAAAGGAATAGACTTTAATTATACTTATTTGAGTAAAATATTATTTTTAGTATTATGTTGTTATATTATTAATGCTATTTGTACATATTTTAAGAGTTATTTAGCAAGTGATTTAGGTCAAAGAATAGGTTATGATTTAAGACGTAAATTGATGTCTAAAATATTTAGAGTTAAGGTTTCAAGGCTTGATAAGATTAAAAAGGGTGATATTATTAGTAAAATAACTAATGATGTTGAAAGATTAACTGATAATATTACTCAAATAATACCTGATTTGGTTTATAATGTTTCTTTGATTATTGGTATAGTTATTATGATGTTTGTTATTGATCCGTTACTTGCATGTATAGCTATAACAGTAATACCTCTTACTTATTTATTACTTAGTATAGTGATTAGAAAGACTCAAAAATATTTTGAACTTAATCAAAAAGCTATTGGAAATGTTAATGCGTTTGTTGAAGAAAGTGTTACGAATAGTGATGTTATTAAGTCATTTAATAAAGAAAAGTTTTTTAATAAGAGATTTAATAAAGTTAGTGCTGAACTATCTAAATATGGATTTAAAAGTAGTTTTTATAGTAGTTTAGCTGTTCCATTTAATAAGCTAATATGTAATTTGAGTTACATTGCTGTTGTAGGAGTTGGAAGTGTTTCTGTAATTAGAGGTAATTTGAGGCTTGGAGCTATTCAATCTTTTATACAATATATGAAAGACTTTAATAAACCTATTAATACTATTGCTCAAGTTGTATCTAATTTGCAAATGGCTATTGCTTCTGTAGATAGAGTTTATGAGATACTTGAACTTGAAGAAGAGAAGAATGGTGAATTAGAACATTTTGCATTTAATTCATGTATTGAATTTAAAAATGTTAATTTTAGTTATACTCCAGGTAAGCCTGTTCTTAAAAACTTTAATTTAAAAATTAATAAAGGTGAAAAGGTAGCTATTGTAGGTAAAACTGGTGCTGGAAAAACAACTATAGTTAATTTATTGATGGGATTTTATAATACGTATGATGGTGATATATTAATTGATGGTATTAGTGTTAGAGATTTAGATAAAACTTCATATAGAAAATTAGTTGGAATGGTTCTTCAAGATACTTGGTTATTTGAAGGAACTATAAAAGAAAACATTGTTTTTGATAAAAGAATAGCTAATGATAAATTAGAACGTATACTTGATAACTCTAAAATGTTACATATGATAAAGAGTTTACCTGGTAGTTTGAATTTTGAAATTAATGAAGAAACTAATAATTTGTCTAATGGAGAAAAACAATTATTGACAATAGCACGTGCTTTAGTAACTGAATGTGAAATATTAATTCTTGATGAAGCAACAAGTAATGTTGATACTAGAACTGAGTATTTGATTAATAATTCTATGAAAGAATTAATGAAGAATAAAACATCAATTGTTATTGCACATAGGTTGTCTACTATTGTGAATTCTGATAAAATAATAGTAATTAAACGTGGAGAAATAATAGAAGAGGGTACACATAAAGAATTATTAAAGAATAAAGGTTATTATTATGAATTATATAACAGCCAGTTTGATTTAAATGACGAGGAATAAATTATGGATGAATTTTTGGTTAAACTTGATGAATTTAAAATATTAAATGAGGAGTATCCACTTGGATATATTAGAGATATTAATAGTTGTATTGGTCTTTTAATACATAAAGACAATGCGACAATAATGTATCATTTAGCTGCTTTTGAAGATGGAAACATCCCTTCTTTAGAAGTACTTAATGGTGTTCTTGGTGATAATACTGAGGTTGTTGAAATATTTAAAGGACCTAATACTCATGAAAAGAATGTTATAACTATTATAAATGTATTGTTAGATAAAGGAATTAGTTATGTAATTAAGGATATCTTTACTGATAAATCTAATCAAACAAGTTTGGGATTTGATTATGCTAATAAGAACTATTATAGTGTTGAAATGAATATAGGAAAACCTGAATTTGTACTTGAATATTCTCTTGGTCAAATGAGTAAATAATAAAGTACCTATTTATAATCTATTTAGAGAAAAAAGTAAATACTTTTTTCTCTTTTGTTTACACTAGATTTACAAAAAACTTAATAAAAACTATTTACTTTTAAGTACAAAAATAGTAATATAGTGGTAGGAAGTGAAACAAAGTGGTAGAAAGTGGGGTGCTACAATCATGTTGATGGGTGAATTTCATCATAATATTGATGAAAAAGGTCGACTAATCATTCCTTCTAAATTTAGAAGTGAACTTGGTGAAAGATTAATTATTACCAAAGGACTTGATAAATGCTTGTTTGTTTATTCTGAAACAGAATGGAATAAAGTAATGCAAAAAGTAGGTAGCCTTCAATTTACTAAAAAGAATGTTAGGGCTTTTGAAAGAACTTTCATTGGTGGAGCTTCCATAATTGAATTCGATAAACAAGGTCGAATTAATATTACCTCACCGTTAGTTCATTACGCCAATATCCAAAAAGAATGTGTGATTATTGGCGTAAATGAGCGACTTGAAATTTGGGGACTTGAAGAATTTGATAAATATATGATGGAAAGTGAAGAATCTTTAGGTGATAAACTAGAAGATTTATTTGATTTTAATTATGAAGCATAAAAGTGTGTTATTGGAAGAGGTAATAAAATATTTAGATGTTAAAACAGGTGGTAAATATATAGATGCTACTGTTGGATATGGTGGTCATTCTAGTGAAATACTAAAAAAAATAGGAAAAGAAGGGGTTCTTTTCGCCTTTGATCAAGATGATAATGCTATAGAATTTTCTAATTCTAGATTATCTGAAATAGGAAGTAACTTTACAATATTTAAAAGTAATTTTGTTAATATGAAAAAATATATTAATGAAGAAGTTGATGGTATTTTATTTGATTTAGGTGTTTCTAGTCCTCAATTAGATGAGGCTGATCGTGGATTTAGTTTTCATAAAGATGCTCCGCTTGATATGAGAATGGATCAAAGTAATCCTTTGACTGCAGAAATAGTAGTTAACGAATATAGTTATGAGAAACTAGTTGATATATTTTATAGATTTGGTGAAGAAAAATATGCTAAACCTATAGCTAAAGCTATTATTCAAAATAGACCAATAAAGACTACATTAGAATTAGCTGAAATTATTAAAAATAATGTACCAATTAGTTATAGAAATAAAAGTCATCCTGCTAGAAAAGTATTTCAAGCAATAAGAATAGAAGTTAATCATGAACTTGATATATTAGAAAGTTCACTTAGAGATGCTTTTAGCTTATTGAAAGTAGGAGGAAGACTTGCAGTAATATCTTTTCATTCATTAGAAGATAAGATAGTTGCTAATGTATTTAAAGATTTATGTAGTGATGATGAAAGTGCTAATAAATTACCAATTGTACCAGATCACTTAAAGGCAAAAGCTAAAAAGATAGTTAAATTAACTCCAAGTGATACAGAACTTGAAGATAATAATAGAAGTAGAAGTTCAAAATTAAGAGTAATAGAAAGGGTTTTATGAAAAAGAAAAAATATTTAAAATTTAGAGGTGAAAATTTGATGTTAACAATTATAGTTGTATCTGTAATTGGTATTTTACTTACTAGTTTTATATTACCAGCTAAGTTACAATCTTATAATTCAGAACTTCAAAGATTAAAAACTAAAATTAATAAACAAGAAGAATTGAATGCTAGTATTCAAATGAAAATAAATGAGCTAGCTTCTTTAGATAATGCATTAGAAGTTGCAGATACCTTTGGTTTGGAGTATAATAATAATAATATTAGAATAATTTCAGAGTAGAGGTGTATAAATGAAGAAAATAAGAACAATTAATATAAATACAGTATTTATAATAATGGTTGTTTTTATTTTTTTATGTCTAATTTTTAAATTATTTTATGTTGGAACAGGAAATGTTAAGGTAGGAACTCAATCTTTAAGTCAGTTTGCTAGTAGTAGAGATACTGTTAAAAAAACTATTAAAGCTAGTAGAGGAACAATATATTCTAGTAGTAAAGAAGTACTTGCTAAAGATGTAAATAGTTATACTGTTATTGCATATTTAGATCCTTCTAGAACTAAAGATGAGAAACATCCATATCATGTAGTAGATAAAAAAACTACTGCTGAAAAGTTAAGTCCATTAATTAATATGAGTGTAGAAAAGATTATGGAACTTTTAAATACTAAGATTAAAAGTTGTGATGGAAATGATTGCAAAGAAGTAACTCCATATCAAGTTGAATTGGGTCCTGGAGGAAGAGGGATTACTCAACTTGTTAAAGATCAAATAGATGATTTAGATTTACCTGGGATAGATTTTATTTCTAGTACTAAGAGATATTATCCTAATGGAGACTTTTTATCTTATACACTTGGATATGCTAGAAAGAATGATTCTGGTAGTTATCAAGGTGAAATGGGATTAGAACAATATTATAATGATGAGTTAACTGGAAAAGATGGATATGTTGAATATCAAGCTGATGTACAAGGTTATCAAATAGGTAGTGTACCTAATGTAAGTCAAGATGCTAAAGCTGGAGATGATATATATCTTACGATAGATACTAATGTTCAAATATTTGCTGAACAGTCACTTACAACATTAGAAGAAGCTGGAGTAGAATGGGCTACTGTGTCTGTTATGAATGCTAAAACTGGTGAAATATTAGCAGTTACATCTAGTCCAAGTTTTAATAATAATACTTTAGAAATTAAATCTTATTATGATCCATTTAGTGCTTATACATATGAACCTGGTTCAACTATGAAAATATTTAGTTTTATGGCTACGATGGAAAATGGAATATATAATGGAAGTGAAAAATATAAAAGTGGTGTTTTAGTAGTTGATGATGCTAAGATTAAAGATTGGAATAGATATGGATGGGGAGAAATTACATATGATGAAGGATTTATGGGTTCATCAAATGTAGCTGCTTCTAAATTAGCTTTAAGTCTTGGTAGAGCTAAAATGAAAGATTTTTATACTAAACTAGGATTTGGTGAAAAGACTGGAATATCTCTTCCTAATGAGGGAAATGGTATTGTTAATTTTAAATATAATACTGAGATTGCTTCTGCTTCTTATGGACAAGGTATGACTGTTACTGCTGTTCAAATGTTACAGGCTTTGAGTAGTGTTGCTAATAAAGGTGTTATGTTAAAACCATATTTAGTTTCTAAGATTGTTGATAGTGATGGAAATGTTGTTCTTGAGAATAATAAAACTGAGGTTAGACAAGTATGTAGTGAAGAGTCTGCTAGTAAACTTATTGAATTAATGAGGGGTGTAGTTGATGGAAGTGCTAAAATGTCTACAGGTACAGGGTATTATATTAAAGGATATGATTTAGTTGGTAAGACTGGTACTGCTGAAATAGCTGGTGGTAGTGGATATTTGACTGGTTCTACTAACTATGTTAAGAGTTTTGCTGGTATATTTCCTGGTAATGATCCAGAGGTTGTTGTCTATGTAGCTGCTTCTAAGTTACAAAAAGCTAGTGCTTTAAAAACTGCTGTTAAGGATTTAGTTAAGAATGTTGGTACATATTTGAATATATATAGTGATAATAATCAATCTGAGAATGCTGTTTTTGATGTTTCTTCATATATTAATAAAGATGTTGATTCTGTTAAAAAGACTCTAGAAGACTCTAAAATGACTCCTATAATCATTGGAGATGGTACTAAAATAATTAATCAATATCCTTTAGATGGAACTAAATTAAATATTGGTTCTAAAGTATTTATATTAACTAATGGAACTAATTATACTATGCCTGATATAACTAATTGGTCTAGAAGTGAAGTAGAAATATTTGCTAAACTTATAAAATTAGATGTAATGTTTGATGGTTATGGTTATGTAACTAAATATAATTTTGAAAAAAATTCTAAAATTGATTTGAGTAAATCTTTATCAGTAACTTTAGAAAAGAAGTATGAAGAAAAAGAAGAAGATAAAACCACTATTAAAAAAGGTAGTTAATATTGCAACTAATAATAATTATGTGTTAAAATTATTTAAGGAGGAATTATTATGTGGTGGGATATATTATATGTAACAATTGGTTTAATAGTTGGAATTGTAGTTGGATTTTTTATAGCTAAGAAAATATTTCAAAAGCAATTAAAAGAAAATCCACCAATCAATGAAGAAATGATAAAAACTTTAATGAGAGGTATGGGTAGAAATCCAAGTCAAAAACAAGTTAATCAATTAATGAAACAAATGCAAAAATATCAATAGAAATATTGGTATTTTTTTTGTATAATGTTTAGGGTGAAGTTAAATGAAGTTTTTTAGACATTTGCATACAATTAATAAACATAGGTTTACTGTATTTAAGTTATGTTGTAAGGTTGGTATTCCTTTTAGGGGACTTGTTCATGATTTATCTAAGTATTCTTTTGAAGAGTTTTTTGAATCTGTTAAATATTACACAGATGGCAATTATAGTCCGATTATAAATGCTAAAAAAGATAAAGGGTACTCTAGAGCATGGTTACATCATAAAGGAAGAAATAAGCATCATTTTGAGTATTGGTATGATGATGTCGCTTTAAATCCAACACCAATTATTCCATTTAAATATATGCTTGAAATGATATGTGATAGAGTAGCTGCTTCTAAAACATATAATAAAAAAGAATACAAAGATTCTGATTCATTAAAATATTTACTTAAAACTAAAGATAAAATGTGTATGAATAAATGTTTAATTGATTATTTAGAACGTGTATTTACTGAATTATCTAAGAAGGGTGAAATAGTCTTAAATAAAAAATATCTAAAACAATTATATGATGAGTATACTAAAAATGACACTATTTAAAGTGTCATTTTTCAAATGATAATTCATAAATAGATTTACCATTTATAAAATAATATCCTCCTACATATGTATATGAATCTTTAAATTCTTTGATTAATTCATCATTTTTATAAACTCTTATAGATTTATAATCATCTATAAATCCATATCCATTATCAAGATATTTATATAAAGCATCTTTTTCTGTTATTTCTCTAGAATTTAATAAGTCTATATAGAAATATGTTGGTTTATCACCACTGTTATTTATTTGGATTCTATAATAGTTCTTATTTGTTTCTGTACTATTTATATAGTAATTACTAATACTATCATTGTATTTTGGAGTAAATTTATAATATTCATATAAATCTAAATCATATATTGTAAATGTTATTTTTTTATCTTTTATATTTTCTGTATAGAAGTATTTTAAATTATATTTGTTTGTTTTATTATCATATTCAAATAGTGGATGAAGTCTATTATTGACTATCTTTTCTAATTTTTTATTAGTTATTAAATATGTTTTTAAATATTTATTTGCTTGTGATTCATTATAGGTTGAAAGTGTGTCTTCAAAGCTACATTCTGGGAAAGTAGTAATATATAATTGATTATTATTTTCTTCAAAAGAGTAGCCAGCTTCATCTTCGTAAGTATCACAACTACCATTAGGTTCGATTGGAATAGTGTAGTCTACTATTTTTTTACCTGTTTTAGTAAATACACTTAATGTTTTATTTTTAGTAAACATAATATAATTATCTGAGTCATTATAGTTGTCATTATCTATCTGAACAAGTATTTCATTTTTAGAATTTATTAATCCAACTTTTTTATTTTTGTAAACTATGTATGTATTACTAGTTATTTCTTTTATATAATCATATGTGTAATCTATAATAATATTTCCTTTATAATCTATTAGTCCACATGCTTCATTTTTATGTTTATCATCAGTATATTTACATGCTGGGATATAATCTTTATTTTTGATTAAATCTCCATCTATTTTACTCATATTAGTTAATTCAGCTGTTATTTCTTCAGTATATAAATCATAAATAAAATAACTATATTCATCTGTTTGAAGAATAAAATATTCACAATCTTTATCATCTTCTTTATGACATATTGGAGTGATATATAAATATAAATCAGAAATAGTTTCATTTTTAGTATTTATAAATAGATATTTTTCTTCATTTTCATCATATTCAATTTTATAATTACCATACTTATTATAAGTATAATTATTTTCTGTATTATCAAGGATTGGAGAATCATATATTTTTCCAAATGAACCAACTATATATTTATAATTATCGTTATCATGATAGTAAATTTCATTATTGATATTATCAAAATTTATATATTCACTATATTTCTTTATAAGTTTAAATGATGCTGTATTAAAGTCTTCTTTTATTTCAGGAATTTTAGGTTCATCACTTGGAATAACTGTAGGTTTATCATTCTCATTCTTTTTATGAATAATAAATATTATTAGACCAACAATTAATAATAGTGAGAAAAATACTATGAGTGATATTCTTATAATTTTATTCTTTTTTGACATAGACACCTCTTTATCTTTTATATTTAAATTATATCATTTTTTCTTTTAAAAAACACTAAATTAATATATAATTAAATAAGAGGAAATGAAATATGAAGAAAGTACAAGAATATATAACTTATTTATCACCAGAATTTATTTATGTTCCTTTTGATAACATAGAATTATTACATATAAAAAAGAGTAAATTAGTTTACAATAATACATTTTTAGGTACTACTAATGATGGAAGTAAAATATTTAGTCCAGTTAGTGGTAAAATAATTGGTGTTAAGGATATGATTTATAATAATAAGAATTCTAAAGCATTAGTTATTGAAAATGATTTTATAGATAGACGTGAAAAATTAAATCCTACTAGAAATATGAGTAAACTTAAAAGAAGTGAGATAGTTGAATCATTAGAAAAGTATGGATTAAATAAAAAAATTAATAGTAAGACTACATTAGTAGTTAATTCTTTATATGACAAAAATAATGATTTGAAAGATATGGTTATTAATTATGAATCATATGAAGAAATATTAGAAGCTATTGATGAATTTATGGATATTTTTAATATGAAAACTTGCTATATATGTGTTGATAGAGATGACTTAATATCTATTAGTGCATATGAAAAATATATTAATGCTTTTTTAAATATTTGTTTAGTTCATTCAAATAGGAAGTTTAAAGATAGTACTTGTGTTTTTTATAGTGTAGAAGAAATACTTGCTATATATAAAGCTATACATTTAGATTATATGTATGACAATACAATTATAACTATTAATAATGGAAGTCCTACTATAGTTAAAGTTAAATTATATACTCCATTATGTGAACTATTAAGAGCACTTAAAATGAATATTAGAGATTCAGAGATATTTGTTAATGGAAAAAAGCAAGAAAATATATTAAATTTTGTTATTGATTCTACTGTAAGAAGTGTAACAATAAAGGGTAAACGTGTATGATATATGTATTTTTAGGAAGTGAAATAAGTGTTTTAAAGAAGAAAATAGATGAAACAATATCTTCTTTAAAAATAAATAATATTATTAATTATGACTTTAGTGATTCTAGTATGATCGATATTATTAATGAAGTAAATTATGTTGATTTATTTAATGAAAAAAAATTAATAATAGTAAATAATTTTTCATTTAAAAAGTTAAAAGAAAAAGATGAAAATATACTAATTAAATACATAGATAATATGAATGATAATGTTATTATATTTAAATGTGTTGATGAAAAGTTAGATGAACGTAAGAAAGTTATTAAATCTTTAAGAGAAAAGTGTAAAGTTATAGTGTGTGAAAAGTTAGATTATAAGAGTTTGCATGCTTATGTACAAAATGTATTTAAAGAAAATAAAAAAGAAATAACTTTTAATCAAATTAAAAAAATATTAGATCTATGTGAATATGATACTGATAAGACTATGAGTGAAGTAGAAAAATTACTATTATATAAAATGGATAGTAAGAGTATAAGTGATTCTGATATAGATGATGTAGTGGTTAGAAGTACTGATAAAGAATTATATAGTTTTAATGAGTGTGTTTTAAATAGAAAAATAGGTGAAGCATTTGATTCATTAAAAATACTTCTAAATAATAATATAGATAGTATAATTATAATAGATAGTTTAGCTAGACAATATAGACTGTTATATCAAATGAAAGTTTTACATGAAGAAATGAGTTATGATGATATGGCTCGTAGTTTAGGAATTAATTCTTTTGTAATTAAAAAAATGATTCCTTTTGTTAATATGTATGAGGAAGAAGAAATAATTGATAAATTAATGAAATTAAGTGATATGGACTATGATATTAAAGCTAATGGATATGATAAAGATAAAGTTCTTGAAATGTTTTTAATAGCTTTGTAGGACATAAACTTTACATTATTTAGCAAAATAATTATGAAGAATATATTTATTAAAGTATAATTATAAAAAGAGGGTGAATATATATGTTGATTCTTGCTAAAAGTATATTAGGATTAATGATTGGTTTCTTTGTATCTGTGATACTTGGATTAATATTAATACCTTTACTTAGAAGATTAAATTTTAAACAAAATATAAGTGTGTTTACAGCATTTAGGCATGCATATAAGAATGGAACTCCTACTATTGGAGGATTAATATTTATTATACCAACACTACTTACAATGATATTTTTGTATTTAAGAGGTAGTTTAGAAATAACACATAGTTTGTTGATTATAATATTTGTATTTATTTCTTATGCATTACTTGGTCTTACAGATGATTTATTAAAAGTTAAGTTTAAGAATAATGATGGACTTAGTATTTCTCAAAAACTATTTGTTCAAGTAGTAATAGCATTAATATTCTTTTATATTTATATGCAGGGTGGAGGAAATACTTATTTAGTTATTACTTCTCTTGGAATAAATATTAATCTTGGATGGATGTATGGATTATTTATTTTATTCTTATTAGTTGGTTCTTCTAATGCAGTTAATTTGTCTGATGGATTAGATGGTCTAGCTGGAGGACTTTCATTAATTGCTTTCTTGAGTTTTGGTATTATTACTTGGGGAACTACTTGGGTAGAAGGATATCAAGAAATTGCAATATTTTGCTTTATATTAGTAGGGGCATTATTAGGATTTCTTGTTTATAATACACACCCAGCTAAAGTATTTATGGGAGATACTGGATCTTTATCTTTAGGTGCTACATTAGCTGCTATTGCTATATTGACTAAACATGAATTATCATTAGCGTTAATAGGTGGTGTATTTGTAATTGAAGCTTTATCTTCAATAATACAATTAATTAGTATAAAGAAATTTAATAAAAAAGTATTTTTAATGGCTCCGCTTCATCATCATTTTGAAAAACTTGGTTATGAGGAATCAGATATAGTTAAAGGATTCTTAATAATTGGATTTATGCTTGGTATGATAGCTATATATTATGGAGTATGGATGTAATAAAGAACTTAAGTGTTCTTTTTTTATTTATAAAAAATAAAATTAAGTATGAATAAGAAAATAATAATATTTACAATTATATTATCTTTAATAGGACTTTTATCTATATATTCTAGTAGTTATATATGGAGTTTATATAAATATGGATATTCATTTAAATATTTATTAAATCAAAGTATATTTTTTATAATTGGTATTGTTATGATGAGAGTATTTTCTAAAATAGATTATAAAATATATAAAAAATATTCTAATATTTTTCTTGGAATTAGTTTTTTGTTGCTTGTTATTGTTCTTATACCTGGGATAGGTAGTGTTAGAAATGGTAGTAGAAGTTGGTTTGGGTTATTTGGATTTGGTTTTCAACCAAGCGAAGTTTCTAAATTAGCACTTATTATTTTTACTTCTAAATACTTATCAAATAATGATAATTTAAAAAGAAATACTATTAAATTTATATTGCCTATATTAATAGTTATTATGATGTTTTTTGGTGTAATAATGTTAGAACCTGATTTTGGTACTGGAATGGTTATAGTTTGTTCTTTAATAGGTCTTATATTTATTAGTGGAACAGATGTATCAATTTTTATTAAGATTGGAATAGTAGGGGTAGTTGGTATAGTTATTTTAGTTTTAATTGCTCCTTATAGATTAGATAGAATAATGTCATTTTTAAATCCATGGAGTGATCCTCTTGGAAGTGGTTTTCAAATGATACAAAGTTTATATGCGATTGGGCCAGGTGGATTACTTGGATTTGGACTTTTTAATTCAAGACAGAAACATTTTTATCTTCCAGAACCACAGACAGATTTTATATTTTCAATTATAAGCGAAGAATTTGGTTTTATTGGTTGTGCTGTTTTGATTGGACTATTTGTATTACTTTTTTATAATATTGCTCGTAAGGCTATAAAAGAAACTGATTTGTTTGGAAAATATTTGATATTTGGATTATTATTTTTATTGATGTTTCAAACAATATTGAATTTATGTGTTGTAGTTGGACTTGTTCCAGTTACAGGAGTAACTCTTCCATTTATAAGTTATGGTGGTAGTAGTTTGGTTATTTCAATGATAAGTATTGGTATTATACTTAATGTTGGTGAAAGTAAATAGTATATTTTGCAAATATATGATAGAATATTTGTGAAGAGATTTTACAATTAAATGGAGTATATTATGAATAATTACGAATTTTGGGAAAATTATAATAAAACAATAAAAGATAAAATAAAAAAATTATGTCATGATAAGAAAGAGTTGTATATTGATTTACATATGCATTCTAATTGTAGTGCTGATGGAAAGCAAAGCTTAAAACAAATATTAGAAACTACAAAAGAAAAAGGATTTGATATTATTTCAATTACAGATCATGATACTTTAAAAGTATATGATGAGCTATATGAAATAGTTTCGAAAGGCTTTACTAGTCCGATAATTATACCAGGTATTGAGCTTACTATTGATAATAGAGAATATGGAAATCAATGTCATTTGTTAGAACTTTTTATTAATCCTAAAGATCCAATTATGATGAAAGATGTTTTAAAAAATTATAGAGCAATGTTTAATAGAAGCAAAATTCAATTTGAAAGATTAAATTTTAATTTAACAATTCAAGAAATATTAAAAAAACATAACATTTATATTTCTTATGAAGAGTATAAGGAATATCTTTCTAAAAATAATTATGTTCCTGAATATGATACATTATGTTTTTATTTAATGGATAAATTTAAAAGTAAAAGTGTAACAACATTTGATATATTAAATTTACTAGAAAAATATAATAAAGATGATTGTTATGAAGATAGAAAAAATTATAAAGAAAAAAGATATAAAAAATTAAGAGAAAAATATCAAATAGAAGAATCTAATAATTATAATTCTAGATTTCTTTTGTCAATGCTTGCAGTAAAAGAAGTAGATGATGATTGGTGGCCAAGTCCTTCAAGTGGCAGCCTTTCTGTAAATTCATATGGCCAGTTAAAAGTAGAAGAAATAAAAAATCAATATAATATATATTTTGCTCATCCAACTGAAACTAGCTTAGAAGTAGTTGATAAAATAGTTAAAAATAACAAAAATATCAAAGGATTGGAAATGAATATTAGAAATAAATATTATGATATAAATAATTTTTATAAAATTCTTAATAAAAATAAATTAATAGAAATAAAAGGTTCTGATAGTCATGATGCTACAATGCAATTTTATACAGATATGGATTTTTTTAGAATAAAATCTTCTGAATTTGAAAAGATACTTTAAATAATAAGTGAAAAAGGAGAAAAATATATGGCATTAAAAAGAGGAATAGTTGAACTTAGTGATTATGATCTAAATTGGAATATAGAATATAAAAAAGAAGAAGAACTATTAAAAAAAGTTTTAGGTGATAGAATTAAAGAAATTCATCATATCGGTAGTACATCAATTGAAGGTTTGAAAGCTAAACCTGTAATTGATATTTTGGTTGTTATTGAAAGTTTGGAAGAAATACCTGAAATTGAAAAAATGTTAAAGCCTTATGATTATGAAAATAGAGGGCAACAAGGAGTATCTGATAGATATTTTTTTGCAAAAGGTCCAGAAGATGCTAGAAGTCATTATATTCATTTTGTAGAACCAAATAGTAATACTTATTATAATCAAATATATTTTAAAAGATATTTACTAGAACATCCAGAATACATAAAAAAATATTGTGATTTAAAACAAGAATTAGCTACGAAATATTCAGATGAAAGATCTAAGTATACTAAGGGAAAGAATGATTTTATTGTTGATGTGATAAGACTTGCAAAAGATGAGTATAATCGTTAAAGATTATACTTTTAATTATATAATCTTTAGTGTAAAATATGTAGTAGTGTAGGTGGTGATTTGATGAATAAAAAGAAAATATATTGGAATATTGTAAAAGCACTAGGAATTATTTCTATTGTTGCTGGTCATTGTTGTGCAAAGTTGGTTAAATTTGTTTATTTTTATCATTTGGCTCTTTTTTTCTTTGTTGGAGGTGCATTATATAATGAATCAAAGTACGGTAATGATCCTTATCTTAATTTTAGCTCTAAAATTAAAAATAACTGGTTAAAGTTTGTAATGTTTTCTTTCTTCTTTTCATTAATACATAACTTTTTGTTAAAAAATGGTATGATAGTTGGTACACAATTATTTGGTATTAAAGAAATTGTTACTTCATGTGTCTATTCATTTATTTTTATATGCGATGAATTAATGGCTGGAGCATTATGGTTTGTACCAACATTTATATTATCTTCTACAATATTTGGAATGATTATATATTTTAGTAATAAAATATTTGATTATTTAAAATATAATAAAAAAATTAAAAATTACTTTATTCTGATTTCAACTGTTTTTTGTGGTTTGATTGGAATTTATTTAGTTACTAGACAGGTTAGTTTATTATATCATTTTCAAATATGTTTTTTGGTTATGCCTTTTTTTACTTTTGGTTATTTTTTTAAAAATTTTGCTGAAAATATTAAAAATAAGATAAACATATTTTTATTTGTGATTTCTATGATTACTTTGATTTATATTTATTTTAAAATTGATTTTTTTGTTGATTTATCTTTTAATAAAATAACAAATTTATATTTGTTTTATCCTATTTCTTTTGCTGGTATATATATTTGTTTATATTTAAGCGGTTTAATTTCTAAATTAAAATTTGCAAATGTCTTTTTTGATAAGATTGGCAATTATTCTTATGAAATTATGGGAATGCACTTTCTAATATTTAAAATAATAGATTTTGTATTTGCTAAAATAAATGGAATAAGTGAATCAAATATATATGGTGCCTTTCCATATGCGTTTAGTAAATTGTCATTAGTTTATGTAATATTGGGAACTTTAGTACCTGTTGGATTGTTCATGTTTTTTGATAATGTTAGAACGAAAATAATTAATAAAATCCCTCTTAAAAATTAGCACTCTCTATTGACAAGTGCTAATTTTTGAGTATAATATAGTATGTAAATAAGGAGGGATAAATATGTTTAATATGAATAATGAAGAAAATGAAAATGTATTAGAAAAATATGGCCGTAATATAAATGAAGATGTTAAGAATCATAAGATTGATCCTATTATTGGTCGTGATGATGAGATTCGTAGTATAACTAGAATTTTGTCTAGAAAGACTAAAAATAATCCAGTTCTTATTGGTGAACCAGGTGTTGGTAAAACAGCTATTGTTGAAGGACTTGCTCAAAGAATTGTTAAAGGTGATGTACCAGAGAGTTTAAAAAATAAAACTGTATGGGAACTTAATATGGCTTCTTTAATAGCTGGTGCTAAATATCGTGGTGAATTTGAAGAAAGACTTAAAAAAGTTCTTGATGAAGTTAAAAAGAGTGAAGGAAATTTAATAATGTTTATTGATGAAATTCACTTAATAGTTGGTACTGGTGCTGTAGATGGAGCTATGGATACTGGTAATATTTTAAAACCAATGTTGGCTCGTGGTGAAATTCATGTAATAGGTGCTACTACTTTAAATGAATATAGAATGTATATTGAAAAAGATG
>USNG01000025.1 GCA_900556025.1 uncultured Mycoplasmatota bacterium | reverse complement strand
ATGAAGGTGGTACAGTTATTACTTTATATGAAAGTGGTAAAGTTATGTTTCAAGGAATTAGTGCTGATATTGATGCTAATATGTGGAAAGATTTAGAAAGTCACTTTAATAATAGAGACATTGATTCTGAAATAAAAGCTAAAGAAAATAAAGAAGATGATAAGACTTATTACTATTATGATGCTATTGGTAGTGATGAAGTTGGTACTGGAGATTATTTCGGTCCTATCATAGTTACCGCTACTCTAGTTGATAAAAATACCAGAAAATTACTTGAAGATTTAAAAATAATGGATTCTAAAAAAATGACGGATGATAAAATTCGAAGATGTGCTCCAATTCTTATGGATAAGTTACCTTATGTAACATTTACTTTATCTAATCCTAAATATAATGACATGGCTAATAAGGGATTTAATATGAATAAAGTTAAAGCAATACTACACAATAGAGTTTTGTTTGAACTTTCTAATAAGGGAATTCCTTATCATAAAATTATTGTTGATCAATTTACTACTCCTAGAAGTTACTTTAGTTATTTGAAACAAGAAAATATTCAGGATAAAGTTACTAAAATAACTTTTCTAACTAAAGGTGAAAGTAAACATTTAAGTGTTGCAGCTGCTAGTGTTATAAGTAGATATTTATTCTTAAATGAAATGGATAAATTAAGTGAGAAATATAAAATAAATATTCTTAAAGGCGCTAGTGATAAAGTTGATGATGTTGGACGTGAAATAGTTAAAAAGTATGGAAAAGAAGAACTATATAAAATAGCTAAAATTAATTTTAAAAACACTGAAAAAATCCTAAATAATTAGGATTTTTTATTTTAGTAGTTTATCATATCACACATATGAGATGCATCTATGTCAATGCCTTCTCCTACTTTTGATACTATAAAATAGCCTATACACATGTTGCCATCTTTATCATGTGCGATATCAAATTCTATATCATCTTGTTTTGTAACTAATTCTTCTACAGTCATAATGGCATCATTATTTTCATCAAATTTAAATAAATTAGGATATTTATTATGTATATCATTTACAATTAACACATAACTATTATAATCTATTTTTTTATACCATTTTTTATCTAAATTATAAAAATATATTTTTATTAAAACTATAACTAATATAGTAACTACAGTTATAAGAACGTAAAAAAATTTCTTATTCATCTATTTCACCTACCAATACATTAAAGTGAAGACTTGTATCCATGTAAGCAAATGGAGAACTACTTCTCTTATGACTTGTATATACATGAAAGAAGTATCTTCCATTTTCTGTAATTAAACTTGTAACATCATTTTTAAATTTACCTTCATATACAATTTTATTGTCTTTTTGAACCATCATTGTTTTATTGTCATCTGTAACAAGCTTTGATGTTCCTTTTCCACTATCAATACCTTTATATGATTCTCTATGTCCATATTTACTATATATTTCATATTCTTTTATATCTAATATATATTTATTTGATGAATTAATTTTATTAAAGTATTCACTACTAGAATCAACTTTTTTATTGTATGTATTGCCACCTATTTTTTTAAATATTATTTCTACATATTCTGTATCTACTCTAGATAATAATTCATTATTATTTAGAGTTATAACAAACTTATTATTTATTTCATTATCAATTCCACTAAAAAACATTAATAGTATTATAACTACTAATGGTATAAAACATATTTTTACTATTTTTTTAACTCCACTACTTATTCCATCCATGATAACATCATTATAAGTATATCAATTAAATAATATTTATTCAATTAATTTTACTATATAAAAAGATGTAAATTATTACATCTTATTTAATATTAAGTTTTTTAATTATAGCATCTATTTTTTCATTTTTTTCACTATAAAATTCATCTATGTCTTTTGGACCACTACTACTTATACCTTGAAGTCTTACTGATAAGTGATCACATACTCTATTAAAGTTATCAAAACTCATTGTTACTTTATCTGTTATATAAGCTAATATATTTAGAAAATCTTGTCCAAAACAAGTAATATCTCTTTCTTTTAAAGCTTCTAAATAGATTTCTAGTTTAGCTATAAGTTCTCTATCTTTTTTGTACTCTTCGATATTTTTTAAAGCTAAGGCAGCTATTTTTAAATATTCTTTTACTAATTCTTCATCCATTAAAATTGTATATTTTAATGCAGCTAGTCCCATAATAATATAATTTCTTCTCATTACTTTATTTGAGTCTTTTAGCATTTCTTTACTTGAATAAAAGTATTCTTCTAACACTTCAAAATCTGATGTGATATATTCTTTTAGCTTCTTATACATCTCTAATGTTTCATAAATAGTTTTACCTTCAAAATCAGTTAGTTCTTCTATATTTTCATCTGTTAGTGATGACTTATAATTTTTTCCTTCAAAACTTCCAATATCATCATACATTGGTTCATTTATGTGAGCTACTAGTTTTTTATTATCTTTACTCATGTTTAACACCTAATCCTAATCTTAAAATATCTTTATTTAATGCATCAAGTTCATCTGTACTAAAATCTAATTTTACATAATCTTTAGGACTTTCATATATTTGAAACATTTCATTATAAATAATTTCGAATTTACCAATATAATATTTTAAAATAGCAGCTAATTCTTCATTGTGATAACCAAATGTATATTTAACTAATTCTTTATATAGTCTTCTTATTTCTTGGATTAATTCATAATCATTTTTGATATCTTGAATATAATAATTTATATCTTCTAAAAGTTGATTTAATTCTTCTATATTTTCTTTACTAAATATTCTTCTTGTTTTGATTTTAAGTGCTAGTAATTTTAGTCTTTTAATAATAAATTTCTTTTCTTTTGTTACTGCGTTTAACATAGAATTTAGTGCTGCGAACTGAATATTATTAAGTGCAGTTGTATAATCATGAGCACTTATCATTTCTTCTATTGTGGCATTTGGGTTTGATAATACATCTTCAATATCTGCAGGTTCTAGGCCAAATAATTCATTAATATCCATTTCACATTGTCCAGTTGATTCTTTCATGTTCTACTCCTTTACTAATCCTAATCTAGTTAATGATTTATCTATTTTACTATTAATTTCAGCTAATTCCTTATTTTCTCCTTTTGATGTACTAAATCCTTTTATTCTTGATGTTGTCATTCTAATTTCATTTAATACATCTGAATGAATAATTCTATTTTTTTCATACATTAATACAAGTAAATCACTAATATCTCCATTACATTCATATATTTCTAGACTCTTTAATCTTTTATATGCTTCTCTTACTATAATCATTACTTCTCTTTGACTTATTATTTCTTTATAAGCGGATGATATTTTATCTATTAATTTATCTAGTTCTTCTACTAATTCAAAATCATTCATCATAGATTTTAATATCTTTAATACACTAATATAAATTATAGATATGCATAATGAGTAAGTAATTTCTTTTCTAGTCTTATTAACTGTTTTGAAGTCAGTATCTATAGCTTTGAAGCTTTCATCTATTAACCGTAAGTCTTCTTCTCTTTCTTTGATTATATCTTCAATTTTAGTAGAACTTGAGTTTCTTTCTATTTCTTTTTTTATTAATTCTTCTGCATCTTGTGGTAAAAAACCTTCAATGTAAAAATTTTCTGTATTTTCTTTCATCAAAACCCTCCATGGAAATTATGATATTTTTTTCATTTGATCTAATATATTTAGTGCTTCAATTGGTGTTATTTCTAATGGATTAACTTTACTTAAAAATTCTCTTAATTCATCTTTCTTTTCTTCTTTTAAATCTAATGAAAATTGTTTAACCCTTTTTGTATTCTTTTTGTGATCATTACTTTCATACATTTCAAGTAATTCATTTGCTTTTGTTATTACTTCTTCTGGTAGGTCTGCTAATTTGGCAACATTTATACCATAACTTTTATCTACGCATCCATCCATAACTTTATGAAGGAATGTAACACATCCATCTGTTTCATCTATTGATACATGAACGTTTTTTATACCAGGTAGTTTATTTTCTAAATCTGTTAATTCATGATAGTGAGTTGAAAACATTGTCTTACATTTTATATGATTACTAATATATTCAATTATAGAACCTGCTAAACTCATACCATCATATGTACTTGTTCCACGTCCTAATTCATCAAATAAAACTAAACTATTTTCTGTAGCATTTCTAAGAGCATTTGCACTTTCTTTCATTTCTACCATGAATGTACTTTCTCCACCTACTAAGTCATCACTAGCACCTATTCTAGTAAATATCTTATCAAATATAGGCAAATTACATTTTTTAGCTGGTACAAATGAACCAATTTGATTTAATACAGCTATTATTCCCATTTCTCTCATATAAGTACTTTTACCACTCATATTAGGACCTGTTATTATTAAAATGTTTGTATTATTGTCAAGTATTACATCGTTATCTATGTATTCACTTGTGATAACACTTTCTACTACTGGATGTCTACCACCTATTACTTCAACTATATGTTCATCATTAATTTCTGGCTTAACAAAATTATGTTCTTCTGCGATAGTTGAGAATGATTGTATTACATCTAAATATGCTATTTTTGCACTGACTTTTTGTAGTGATGAAATATGTTTTTTAATTTCATCTTTTATTTGACAGAATACATCATATTCTAAACTGTTTATTCTATCTTCAGCATTTAGTATTAAATTCTCTTTTTCTTTTAATAGTGGTGTTATATATCTTTCACAATTAGATATTGTTTGTTTTCTATCATATTGGAATTCTTCTTTTACTAAATGAACTTGTCCTTTTGGTACTTCAATATAATAACCAAATACTTTATTAAATCCAATCTTTAATCCTTTTATACCTGTTCTTTCTTTCTCTGATTCTTCAAATTTAGATATAAAATCTTTTCCATTTAATTTAATACTTCTTAATTCATCTATTTCTTGATTGAATCCATCTTTTATTATTCCACCTTCTTTAATAGTAAGTGGTACATCTTCTTTGATTGAATTATCTAATAATATATATAAATCTCTAAATGTCTCTAGTTCTTCTAAATCTAATTTCTTTAATATTTCATTTATACTTGGTAATACTTTTAAACTATTTTTAAGTTGAAGTACATCTCTTGCATTTAGTGTTCCACAAGCTACTTTACCAGTTAGTCTTTCTAAATCATATATTTCGAATAAAAGAGTTGTTAACTCACTTTTGATTAAGAATTCATTTATTAATTTTTCTGTTAGATTTTGTCTTCTTATTATTTCTTCTTTACTTTTTGATGGACTAATTAAATAGCTTTTTAATAGTCTGCTTCCCATAGCTGTTTTTGTTTTATCCATAAATCCAAGTAAACTATTTTGTCTATCTTTATTTCTAATTGTCTCTACTAATTCTAAGTTTTTAATACATTCTTTATCTAATTCTAAAAATAATCCTGATTCAATAACTTCTAACTGTTGAATATGACTTAGATCTTGTTTTAATGAATTAGTTAAATAATTTAATAGAATTGATGTATTTGTTATTATGTTTTTATCTAGTATATTTTCAAATATTGTATTACTTTTATATTCTGAATTGTTATTATAATATGATATAAAAATATTATAGTTTGTTTTTAGTTTATGTATTAGTTCTATATCAAAGTTATCTTCTACGACTAATTCTTTTATGTTTAAATTAACTATGTGACTAATTAGTTTATCTGTGTTATGTTCTACATATGTGGCATATATTTTTCCACTTAAAAGGTCTGCATAAGATAAAACATATGTGTATTTTAAATCTGTAATACTTGCAATATAGTTAAAATCTTTTTCATTTACTATTTCAGTACTTGTTATAGTTCCAGCACTTACTATTTGGATTACTTCTCTTTTTACTATTCCTTTAGCAGTTTTTGGATCTTCCATTTGTTCACATATAGCTACTTTATATCCTTTTTCAATTAGTTTTTCTAGGTAAATGTTTACTGCATGATGAGGAACTCCACACATAGGTACTCTCTCACTTAAACCACATTGTTTACCTGTAAGAGTTAATTCTAATTCATGACTCGCTGTGATTGCATCATCAAAAAACATTTCATAGAAGTCACCTAATCTATAAAATAATATTATACCTTCATACTCGCTTTTTGTTTTAAGGTACTCCCTCATCATAGGGCTAACATCATTTATATTAATATCTTTTCTTTCCATACAAATTATTATATTACATAAGATTTAATTATTCAAAGAATTTTATTAAAAAAATTAAGTTTTGGTAATTATTTTTAGTTCAAAATAAAAAATCTAATCAAATTAGATTTTTTAAATTATAAAAACATTAAAATTATTGAACTTATTAGCATAAGTGTTAGCAATACTTTAGTAAATCCATTTGAATATACTTTTTTAGTTTTACCATCCACAGTCATTTCTAATATTTCAACATAAGGAACTGGACTTCTTCTATACCAACCTTTTACTGTTACATTTTTATCAAAATATTCTTTTGATTTAAATAATGCAAATATTTTATTTACTATATTGATTGGTTGATTATAGTCTAAAAATATAATTCCTGTACTATCTTTAAGAGTAAAATCTTCATTAAATATACATCCTGGATTTCCTCTACCTATTATATTTCCTTCTAGTACACATGGAATAGATGTTATATGTGAAACTTTTACTTTACTTAACAAATCACTTACTGTAGTTTTTTTGTCTACTTTTATAGTTTTATGAGCTCTTTTATATTTAATATATAAAGCAGTTGTGAAAAGTAATAATGCTAGTCCTAAAGACATTTTAGTTCCTTCATTTATACCAATAATAATTACTCCTATTATTAAAGAAATTATTGGACTAAAACTAATAAGCGCTTCTAGTAAGAAGTCATCTACATAAGATTCTGTTTTTTGTAAGTCAAATACTATATATGGTTCTTGATTATAGTTTTGACATTTTGAAGTAATTGCAATTATTCTTTTTGAAATAAGTGGATGTGTTGAATTAATTTCATACCATTTTGCCCATGGATTCCACATTTCCCATTTCATAGCATTTTTTATTTTTGTTTTTGATACTTTTCCAGTATCATCTAAACATGAAATTGCCATAGCTTTAGATGTTTTTGCATCACTAATACCAAGTGTATTACTTCTATTTAAACTTCTTTTATTATTTGGTTCTGTACTTAATCCAAATCCTATTTTTACTAATGCTTCAGCTAATGAATTTGGATTCTTAGTTTCTTCTACTGAAAATTCATCTGCATAATATTCTCTTGTTCTTGATAAGTATAATATTATATATTGGCAAATTATATATAAAAGGTATGCTAAGTAACCTATAGCTGCTGCTTTTCCACTGTCTTCATCTGAATCACTTTTAGCACTACTTGTTAACATTTCATATATTGCATATAAAACTAATGGAACAATTTGAACAGCTGTCATAAATAACATATCATAGTGAACTATATGTCCCATTTCATGAGCTATTACAGCTTTTATTTCTTCTTCATTTAATAAGTTAAACATTCCTCTTGTAAGAATAATTCTTGCAGATTTTTTTGTTCTTCCATATGTAAAAGCATTTGGACCACCATCTTCGATAATTCCTAATTTAGGCATTTTAACATCATATTTTTTACATAATTCTTCTATATATTTTTTAGCAAGTTCTGGTACATCTTGATCAAATTTTACTCTATAGAATAAACGCATTGATAAGTCAGTTAATGCAGGAGATATTAAGAATTGAATTATTAGTACAATTATGCTTCCATATATTGCAGTTAATACTTCTCCTCCAGCCATCAATGTGATTAAAATTACTACTGCTGCAAGTAATCCATATAAACATGATGTTGTTATTAGTGAGACCCCTAAAATACTTTTTTTCATTTTACTTTACTCCTTTTTTAAATAGTTCTTCACTATCTAAATATATTGTTACTGGTCCATCATTATATATTTCTACTTTCATATCAGCACCAAAAATACCTGTTTCTACATGAAGAAATTTAGATAATTTTTCATTAAATAAATCATATAATTTAGTTGCTTCGTTTGGATTCATAGCATTTATAAAACTTGGTCTATTTCCTTTTTTAGCATCTGCATATAAAGTAAATTGACTTATACTAAGAATACTTCCTTTTGTATCAAGAATACTTAAATTCATTTTTTCATTTTCATCTTCAAATACTCTTAGATTAACAACTTTATTAATCATTTTATCTATTATTTCTTCATTATCTCCATCAGTAAAACCAACTAATAAAACAAATCCATGATCAATACTACCATTTACTTTATTATCTATTGTTACTTTACTGTTTTTACTTCTTTGTACGATTACTCTCATTATATAAAGATCCTTTCTACATCTTTTACGCTATCAATTGCTCGTATTTGATCTATAAAATTATATAAATTATTAACATTTTTTACTTTACAACTTATATCATAGAATAATTCTTTATTTCTATTAATTAAGTTTATTGAATCTATTATTATTTCACACTTAGTTGATGCAGTTATTATTTTTAATAATATGTCTCCAACATCTTCAATATAAACTTTAAGTTTAGTATTATATCTACTCTCCATAGATTCTGCCCATGAAGCTTCTATAATTCTTTCATTATTTAAATCTATGTTTGGACAATTCTTACTATGAACTTTTACTCCATAACCACGAGTTATATATCCTACTATATCTTCACCATAAACTGGATTACAACATGTAGCTAGTGAACATAAAATATCATTTGAACCAGCTATTATAATTCCGTTACTATTTTTATTATTTTTTGTTAATACTTGTGGTTGTTTTTTACGTTCTTGATGAAGTTCTAGTCTGCTAAGAATAGACGATGGTAAATATTTTAAAGTAGAAACTGAAAAGTAAATATCTTCTAAATTTTCTAGTTTTAATGATTTACATAGCTTTTCTACATTTTCATCATTAAATACTTCATTAATATCTAAATTTCTCTTCTTACATTCATTAGCCATCATTTCATGACCAAGTGAAATATATTTTTCTCTTTCTTTTCTATAGAAGTATGCTTTTATTCTTGATCTAGCTGATTCTGTTTTAACTATTTTTAACCATCCTCTTGAAGGAGCATGTCCTTTTTTAGTTATTAGTTCTACTAAATCTCCATCTTTTAATTCATAGTCTAACTTAACCATTTTAGAGTTTACTAATGCTCCAGTAGTTGTATTACCTACTTCACTATGGATTTTATATGCAAAGTCTATTGGTGTAGAACCACTTGGAAGTTCTATGATATCTCCTTTTGGAGTATAAACATAAATTTCATTTCTTTTTAATTCATCTTTTATATTTACAAAGAAATTCATGTTCTTTTCAATATCATTTACTTCTACCATTACTCTAAATTGCTCTAAAATATGGTCTAAATTATTTTTTACACTTCCATCTATTTTTTCTTTGTAGCTCCAGTGAGAAGCTACTCCTTTTTCTGCGATTTCATCCATTTCAAATGTTCTTATTTGAACTTCATATATTTTTTTATCTTCACCAAATATTGTTGTATGTAAACTTTGATATAAATTTGGTTTAGGATTTGCTATATAATCTTTAAAACGATTTGGAATTGGAGGATATTTAGATTGAATTAATCCTATGGCTCTATAACAGTCTTCTACATTATGAACAAGAACTCTAATTCCTAACAAATCATAAATATCTTCCCATTTTTTACCATTCTTTAATTTATTATATATACCTCTAACTGATTTAACACGAGATAGTATTTCGTATTGAATGTTATGAGCTTCCATTATTTGCATTATTTCATATTTCATTCTTGATAATGATTTTTCTAAGTCAACTTTAGATTCATTTATTCTTTTTAATACTTTATTGTATCCTTCTGGATCTGAGTATTGTAGACATAAATCTTCCATTTCACTCTTCATTTTTTTCATACCAAGTCTGTGAGCTATTGGAATATAAATATTTTGTGTTTCATCAATAATATATTTTTGATGAACTTCATCATGCACTTTTAAAGTTCTTAAATTATGTAATCTATCAGCAAACTTAATGAATAGTGTTGCTGGATTTTCTGATAATCCAACTATTATTCTTCTATACTTTTCTGGATTATTAATTTTAAATGTTTGTTTTAAGTTACTGATTTTTGTAATAGAACTTACTATATTAGCACTTTCTGTTCCAAACATTTCTTCTATCTCTTCAAATGTCATTTTTCCTAATGTTATTGCTTCATGAATTAATGCACATCCAATTGTCACCGGGTCCATTTTTAGATCAGCTAAAATGTAAGCAACATTGATTGGGTGAAGTATATAGTCTTCACCCGTTTCTCTTTTCATTCCATCATAAACAATCTTTGCTTGTTCATAATATTTTTCGATGAACTCTACATAGTTTTTATCCATATAAGAATTTAATAATTCTTTTAGTTCATCATATGTTTTGTCTTTTATGGTAATCACTCCCTATTAACAGTTAACACCTTTTATTTTCATTTCACTAACTTCATCATCTTCATCTTCTGGTCTGTCCATACTTTTTCTTTCAAGTAGTATCCATACTCTTGGAGCTATTATTAATGATGAAATTGAACCAGCTATTAAACCTATTAAAATTGCAATATTAAATGTAAATATATCACTTAATCCAACACCGATTAGCGTTAATACTGCAACTATTGTAGTAATACTAGTCAATATATTTCTATTAATTGTTTCCATTGATGATGTATTAACTAATTTCTTTAATTCGTCATTAGATAGAACTTTTTTATTTCTAAACATTTTTCTTCTGTTTTCACGAATTCTATCAAATACTACTATTGTATCATTTATTGAATAACCTATTATTGTTAGAAGGGCTGCTACTATTATAAAGTCTACACTTATACCAAATATTGCAAATATTGCAAGTATAATTAAAACGTCATGTACTAACATTAAAATACCTGTAATTGCATAATTAATATTAAATCTAATTGCCATATAAATTATTATAGCTATTAAACTATATATAAGTGATTTAATAGCATTTTTAGTTAAACTTTTAGTAACTAATGTACTAATTTCACTCATAGATGTTTCAATTCCCATTGATGAGAATTCTTCTTTAATTGAAGTTCCTTCTTTTTCTTTTAAAACATCATTTAATTTAATATAACCTTCTTTTTTACTACCAACATAATAGTCATAATCTCTTATATCATATTTTTCTACTACTTTATTTACTTTTGTGAAATCTATATCTTTTTCACTACTTAAATTAATATTAGTTCCACCTGTAAAATCTACTCCAAAGTTAAATCCTTTTACAAAGAAGAATACAAGTCCTGTAGCTATTACAATTAATGATGTAACTATAAAATATTTTGATACTTTTACATAATCATTTTTCTTTTTATCTTTTAATTTACCAAATAATAATGTTGGTTTATCATTAAATACTTTACTTTTAACATAAAGTTCAAGTAATACTCTATATAATAATACAGTACAAATAACAGTTATGAATATTGTAATAATTAACATAGTTGCGAATCCTTTTACTGTAGATTCTCCAAATACATATAACACAATACCAGCTATTAATGTAGTTATATTAGCATCTATTATGGCACCTAAACTATTTTTTCCACCTTCTTTGAAAGCAGCATATGTTTTTTCTCCATTAGCTAGTTCATCTTTAACTCTTTCATTAGAAATTATTATTGAATCTACTGCCATTCCAACTCCTAATACTAGAGCTGCAATACCTGTTAAAGTTAGTACTCCACCTACTGCATTAAATATAATAAATACTAATAATGCATATATAAATAAGCAAACACTTCCAATTAAACCACTAATTCTATATTTAAATATCAATATTAATGAAATAAGAGCAAATGTAATTAATCCTGCTATTCCTGTTTTAGTAATAGTTTCTGCTCCAAATGATGGTGAAACACTTTTTGGAGTTGCTTCTTCACTTAATTTAGTAGGTAGTGAACCACTATTAATTAAGTCTACTAAGTTTCCTGCTTCTTCTTGAGTAAAATTTCCACTTATCATAACTGTTTTACTACTTAATCCTTCATTTACATAAGCAGCACTAATACAATTTGACTTTGAATCTACTCCACATTTATCTTTTTCATTTTCATATGAATCTGTTTCTGGATTAAAATCTAACCAAGTAACAATCATATTTTTACCAGTTTTTTCACTTAACTTTCTTGTTACATTATAAAATGTTTCTGTATCTTTTATATTTAATTCTACTACATATTGTAGTTCTTTTTCATTATATGATACTTTAGCTCCACCTTCGCCTAAAACATCACTTGTCATTAAAAGATTATCTTCTGTATCTCTAAATGATAAAACTGCTGTTGTGCTTATTCTTTCACGAGCTTCATCTTCGTTTTGAACACCTGGTAATTGTATTCTGATAAGGTTATTACCTTCAAAACTAATAACTGGTTCTGATACACCTAATGTATCAATTCTATTTACTATTGCTTTGTATGTTTTATCTAAATCGTCTTCAGTTAATTCTCTATTTTCATCTAATGGTTTG
Organism: uncultured Mycoplasmatota bacterium; assembly: GCA_900556025.1. The sequence goes on along the minus strand of USNG01000025.1, from coordinate 14,623 downwards.
ATATTATAAAGTATTTCAAATCCACCTTGTAAATCTATTCCATAAGATATTTTTTTAATAGTAGGTTTTATTAAAAATAATCCTACTAAAACAATACATATTGTTATTAATATTGGTTTAATTATTTTTTTCATATCATGCCTCCTAAAGTACTCCATTATCATGAACTGTACTGTCTTCTACTCTCTTTAATTTTTCTACTTTTCTCATCACATAATCATTTATTTTAATATTGTCTACATAGAAAATATCATTTATTAGATCATGTAATTCAAGATTTCTTTTTGTTTTCCATTCATTTTCGACTAGATAATTCCATATATCTTTTTCAGTTACTAATTTAAAACCTAAAGAATTAATTTCTTTTCGCTTTGAATATAGAGCTGGTAAAACTCTATTGTATAATTCTTCTACGCTTCTAAAAACTATTTCTTCTTTCATAACTTTCACCAAAATAATTATACTATATATACTAAAAAAAAGAAACAAACTAATAAAAAAAGTAACATTTCTGTTACTTAGAAGTTCTAATAATACTTATGTTTGAATAATCAATTGTTTCAAGAATTCTTTTAGCTTCTTTGTATGTAGTAGACATTAAATCACTATATTCATGATAATTAATTTTATCTTCATATAGTATACTTGAACATAAATCGTATTCTATATCTTCAATGTTATCAAAACTAGTTACATATATTTTAAGAGCCATCTTTTTCTTTCTTTCAAATTCACTCTCATTTAATGTCATTTTCTTAATATCTTTAGAAATATTATCAATAAATATATTAGCGTCACTACAAACTGATGATATTATTATTACTACATGATCATCTACAATATTAAATGAGTAACTTAATCTTGATGTTATATTTTCATTTTTATATTTTTCAAATAATGGTGATGTTGCTGAAAAGTTATTTGATAGTATTATTGACATATAATATCTTAGTATTTCATCATCTTTAATACCAAATATATTCTTTTTCATTTTAAGAGCATATCTTACTCTAATATCATTCATATTTTTACTTATTTCTTCAAAAGCTACTGATACTTTATCAGGTTCTTTTTCTTTTATTACTTTTGGAAGTTTTTTAGGTTTAAGATTTAGTTTACCAATATAATCTTTTATTACATTCATAATCTCATCTTTATCAAAATCACCTGTAACAATGATAAATGTGTTATTTGATGTATAAAAATGACTATATACTCTATTTAAAGATTCTGAAGTAATTTTTTCAATGTCACTTCTTTCACCTACTACTGTATTTCTAACATATGATTTATTAAATAGATTTTTGTATAATTCACTATAAATATAACTATTTATTTCATCTTTATACATATCTATTTCTTCACCAATGATGCCTTTTTCTTCTTCAACATTTTTTTCGTTTATATCAGTATTATAGAATAAATCTAATAATATTTTTAAGTTTTCAATTATATTTATACTACCAAATATATTATAGTTTGTTCCTTCATAACTTGTCCATGCATTAGCAAGACTTCCTAATTCATTTATTCTTTTTGATATTTCTTTATTTTCTGATAAAGCCATAACTTTATGTTCTAAGAAATGAGCACTACCTGGGATAATATCATAAACTTTATCGTTTAATTTATATTTTGTTACTTTTGCTCCATATTTAACTGAGATAGATATATAGAAATTCTTTGTTTTTTTAGTTGGATATAAGAATACTCTAATTCCATTATCAAGAACTTCACTATAAAGTTTTTCATCTACTCTTTCAAATGTATTTTCTTTCATTAATTATTATCCCCTTTCAATAAGTAAATAACGCTTAAACTTATTTTGTCATTTAGAGATATTATTTCATCTACAGTTACTGATTCTATTTTTTCTCTAATAGTTTCTATGTCTTCTGTATATTCAAATTCACTACTAAAGTAATAATTAATTTGAGCTCTTCCATCATCATAATAGTTATTTAAATATGTGTTTATTGTTTTTTTAGCAAAAGGCATTAATCTTTCTATAGTTTTTTTATCTTTCATTAACTCTACACATTTCTTTATAAGTTCTACAGTTTTATCATAATTTGTTTTATTAATACCTGCGTATATAGTTAATGATGGATTATATTTAGAATAATATGAACCAATAGAATAACATAATGAATTTTCTTCTCTAACTATATTAAATAATAATGAATCATTCATTGTTCCAAGGATTGTGTTATATACTCTTAAAACATGAGTCATTTCATGCATTGTTAAGTTATTAAGTCTATATCCCATATATAATTTAGATTGATTATATGGTAGACTATCTATTTTTTCTATTAATTTATCATTATATTTATGTTCTATTTTGAACTCTAATTTTTCTTTTGAGCCTTTAATATTTTTTAGTTTATTTTCTACTAGTGATAATATAGTACTTTCATCTTCAATCTCACCTGCGATTATTACATTAATTCTGTATGATCCTTCAAATAGTGCTTTATAAAATTCATATAAATTTTTAGGTGTTATTTTGTCTAATTCTTCTAATGTAGGAATGCTTCCTCTAGACGAAGGTGTTCCTTTATACATTATTTTTGAATATTCTACTCCAGCAAATGAATTTGGATTATCTTTGATTGAATTAACCTTAACTATATTTTCTTTTTTTATAATATCAAAAAAATCATTATCAAATTCTTCATTTTTTACATTTGGATTAAATATAACTTCATATAAGAAATCTATTGATTCTTTTAGATATTTTTCTTCAGTATACTTTGGATTTAAAAATCCAAGTGAAAAAGAAAGTGACTGACATTTTCCTGATATACTATATGAAGATGATACTCTTGCTCCATATAATTCTTCACCTGCTATGGCTATTTTATTTTTTGTATTATATTTTTTTGTAGAATATACCATATTTCCAGTTAATAGATTTGAGTATGCTATATCTTTCTCATTAAATTCTTTAGTGAATACAAGCTCAACACACATTGTTTTAAATCTATTTGAATTAATTACGTGTATATTATATTCATTATTTTCTATCTTTTTGTATTCCATATTATCACATCCTTTCCTATTGTACCAAAAAATAACAAAAGAAGATATAAAAATATCTCCTTATTAGTATTAACAATTATTAATTTTTTATAATTGACTCTAAAGCTAACAGAATCATCTCGTCTAATTTACGTTCTCTTTCTTCAGAATTTATTTCTTCATGAGTTATTAAATTATCACTTATTGTTACGATTGCTGTTGCTTGTTTTTTGAATTTTTTAGCATTAAATAACAATGCATATGCTTCCATTTCAACTGCTACACATCCTAAATCAGTATATTTAGTGTAATCTTTATTTTCAGTATAAAATGCAAGTGATGTGTGTAATCTACCAGTTGTAACTTTTATATTTTTTAAAGCAGCTGTGTCAATTATTGTACTATTTAATTCAAAAGATGAATTAATTGTATCTATGTTTTCAATACCAGCTTCTTCATCATAACAAGTATTTGAATATGCTGAATCAGCAACTACAATGTCATATACTTTAAGATCTTCTTTATATGAACCAGCTGTTCCAATTCTAATTATTTTTTCTACGTCATAGTCATTAAATAATTCATAACTATATATTCCCATAGAACCAATTCCCATTCCACTTGAGAATATTGTTACAGGTACATCTTTGTATGTTCCTGTGTATGCTAGTTCGCCTCTTACTCTGTTAACCAACTTAGCATCTTTTAAATATTTTGATGCTATATAATGTGCTCTATTTGGATCCCCTGGCATAAGCACTCTTGGCGCTATATCCTCTTTTTTTGATTCAATATGTACTGTCATTTTATCTCCTTTTATTCACCATTGTCATTATTTTCTTCTAATTTTACTAAAACATCTCTTGGTTTGCTTCCTTTAGCAGGACCTACTATTCCACGTTCTTCAAACATATCCATAATACGTGCTGCTCTATTATAACCAATACTATATTTTCTTTGTATTAATGAAGCACTTATTTGTCCCATTCTGATGGCATAATTTAATATTTCATCATATAAGACATCTTTTTGTCCTTCACCACCATTGCCGCCAAATGAACCTCCACCACTATTAGATGATGCTTCTAAATTTTCAAATTTGTTATCATATTTAGGTGTATGTCCACCTTTCTTAATAAAATCAACAACTCTTTTAATTTCATCGTCTCCAACAAAGCTTCCTTGAATTCTTGTAGGAGTATTTGCATCCATTGGTTTATATAACATATCTCCTTTTCCAAGAAGTTTTTCTGCTCCTGTCATATCAAGAATTGTTCTTGAATCTATTGAAGAAGAAACAGCAAATGATACACGAGTTGGTATATTTGATTTAATAACACCTGTAATAATATCGGCTGATGGTCTTTGAGTTGCTACTATTAAATGTATTCCTGCAGCACGAGCAAGTTGAGTAATTCTCATAATTGATTCTTCAACTTCTTTAGCTGCAACTAACATTAAATCTGCAAGTTCATCAATAATTACTAATATAAATGGCATTCTTTTTAAACCACAATTTGGATTTTTCTTTAATTCTTTATCTACATATTCGTTATAAGTTTGAATATTTTTAGTTCCACTGTTTTTAAATATTTCATATCTGTCATCCATTTCAACTACTATTTTTTGTAGTGCTGCACTGGCTTTTTTAGGATCAGTAACTACTGGAGTTAATAAGTGTGGAATTCCATCATATACGTTAAATTCTACTTTTTTTGGATCTACTAAAACCATTTTTACTTCATCTGGATTAGTTCTCATTATAATGGATAATATAATGTTATTTATACATACACTTTTACCACTACCAGTTGCTCCGGCTACTAACATATGAGGAGTTTTGTTAATCTCAACATATTTTACTTTACCCATTATATCTCTTCCTAATGGAGCTGCTAATTTAGAATCTTTATATTTTGGATCATTTTGCATAGCTTCCATTATTTCTCTCATAGATACTGGAATTATATTTTGATTAGGAATTTCTACTCCAACTGTATTTTTTCCTGGAATTGGTGCTTCAATTCTAACTTCTTTAGCTGCTAAAGCTAAAGCTATTTCTCTTGATATGCTAAGTACTTTATTTACTTTTGTTCCTCTTTGTAGTTCCATTTCAAATTGTGTTACTGCTGGTCCTACATGAACTTCTATTACTTTAGCTACCATTCCAAAGTCTTGGAATACTCTTTCTAATGCTTTTATGTTATTATTTGTAAATTCTGCTGAATTACCTTTATTTTTATTATTCTTAATTGGATCTAACAAATTAATTGATGGCTTGATATATATTTCATCACTGTCATCACTAGTATTTATTTCTGGTACAGTCATTGAACCTACAGTTTCTTGTTTATGTGGTTCTAAATCTTCTACACTAGTTATAACTACTCTCTTATCATCGTTAGCATTTTCTTCACCAACTATATCTGCAACATTAACTTTATTTTCATCATCTTCTTCGTCATCATCATTTGTATCTCTACTAAATATATTCTTAAAGAATCTTCCAATTCCACTAAATATATCTGAAAGTGACAAATCAAATAACATAATTAATCCAAATATAGCAATAATAACCATTACTATATATGTACCTTCTACTGCAAATAATGATACAAATGCCCATGAAAATGCAGCACCAACAATACCACCACCAGTATTAGTTATTTCATTTTGACTATCAAATGATATTTCTATATTATTCATTGTTGTTTTAAATATATCTTGAGTTATTAAATTATTATCTTTTATATAATTGATATGTGAAAATAATAATATAACTATAATGATTGAATAAATTCCTATTAATCTTCCACTAAAATAATTAATTTTTCCTCTTTTGGCAATTAATACTACACCTAAACATAGAGTTAATACTAAAAATAGAAAGAACCAATTTCCAAAAAGAAATATTGCAAACTTTTTAATTAGTCCCCCTACTAGTCCAAAATTTCCAAGACCTGTTATTGATAATAAAATCAATAATAATCCTATAAGCTCATTTGTATATTGAAACCCACTTTTTTCTTCTGCTTGTTTTTTTCTTTTTGCCATTTTTACACCTATCTTTCCATCATGCTAAGTAATTTTTTTTGTATTCCAGGTTCTACTATATTTAAAGTATTTAGAACTATTTCTAAAGATTCTTTATATTCACCTTTGTAAAAAGCTTTACTTCCAGATATTAATCCTGACTCTACTTCTTTATTACTTGTTCTATATCTATTTCCATATACTATAGCACTTTCTGCTGCTTCGGCACTTGATATAGTATTTGTAGCAGTTTGATATAATTTTAATGCTAAATCTCTAGCAGTATCTACTCTTAAATTTAATACTTTAATTGATATTGGTTTCTTTTCTATTTCATTATTTATTTCTTTTACTGCATCATATGCTTCTTTTAATTCAACATAAAATTTATCTGGTATAACTGGTAAATTGTACTCTTTAATTTTATATTTTGAATTGTTAATTATATTTTTAATTTCATATAATTGATCTCTTGCTCTTGCTTCATCTTCTTTTAAGCTTCCTAAATTTTTAAGTGTTGTTTCTAATTTATCTTCAACTTTTGATAAATTAACAGCTACTAATTCACATTCATTACTTAATTTTGAATATGGCATAACTTTTGATAAAGATCTATCATTTATTAGTTTGAAGCTATCTTTTACAGTAATTAGTTCTTTATTAAGTTCATCTATTACTTTTATTTCATCATCACTTAAATCATAAGTATCTTTAATATTATCAATCTCTGCATATAAATTTCTGATAATTGAACTTACTTTACTAATTCTTTCAGTTATATTGATTATTCCTCTTTCGTATTCTTTTTTACCTCTTTTTTCAGAGTCAAAATCACTATATAATCCTTCATAATAATCAATTAGTGTTTTTAAATCAAATATTGAATCTTGTAGATTTAAAACATAAAGTCTATCCATTATTTCATTTATTTTTTTATTAGTTTCTTCAATATTGTAATCGATATTTAAATATTCTAAGTTATAACCATCTCTAGTCATTCTTGTACTTATATTTTTAATATCTTTCATTTTCTTTGGCAATACCATCTTAGCCATAAGTACAATTGTTGGTGCTTCTTCTATTACAATACTGATATTATTTATCATATCATCTAATGCTTTTACTATTTTTCCTAGTTCTTCATATTCTTTATTTTGTACAGCTACTTCAAATGCACTAAATAATTTATTTATATTTTCAAATTGTAATTCTATTCTTGAAGATACATCTTGATAGTCGTTTTTATTTTTATTATATTTAAATACAACTTCTCTATAAACACTTTTAAGTTTAGTGATTGCTTCTCTATTTCTGTCTTCACTTTCAGTTAAATCTTTAATTTCACCTAATAATTTAATAGATTTTGCTTTAACATGAAAAATGTCTTTTTCTGCTTTTGTTAACGCTTCAAATGCTTTTTCATAATCATTTTCTACCATTCTGGTTTCAACTTCAATTAATTCATCAGTTAATATTGGCATATCTGTATTTTCTATTTCTTCAAATCTAGATTTCCAGTCTTCTACTTCTTTTTCAGTCTTTTTGTTATTAGCTAATTTTTCAGCTTTAGCTAATTCACTTTTAAGTATAGAAGAAATTATCATGTTTTTTTCAGTAGTTAATTTATCTATTGAAGATAATATAGATTTCTTCTTTTTATTTTTAAAAATTGTTTTTATAACAAATAAAAGAATTGCTATAAAAATAATTGATGCTACGATTATTATAACTGTTACTTTATCCATACTATCCTCCTTATACATTTTACCACACTTATATATATTTTTGTATATTTTTTAAAATTAATTTGTATAAAAAAATCACAAGTGTTAATTGTGATTTAGTTTTGTCTCATTACTCTTTCAAAGCTACTTTTTTGTTTATTTAATTGTTTTAATGATAAATATCTTGAATTTATTTTTTGCAGATCTATTTCTTCTAGTGAAATATCATCAATATCTGCTAACATTGAATATGCTAATCTTAAAAATTCATTATCTACTGTTGTTTCATCTATTTGTAAATTCAAGCTTGAATAAACTAATACTTCTCCACGATTCATAGATTCTGTAGCAATATCTTTTCCATTAGAAATACTCTCTCCTCCTGGTAGTGGTACACTTGGATAAGATATTTTTGATTTATTTTCTTTAAAAGCTATCATTTCTTTTATTTGTTCCGCTATATACTCAATATATCTTTGCTTTCTTAGTTTTTCACTTTTGCTAGAATATATTGCTTCTTCACTAAAGCTTTCATCAAGTAATTCGTCTAATAAATTAGATAATTTTTTCTTTAATGATTTAGTATCCATGCTGTATAAATCTTCAAAGTCTGGTATTTCACTATGAGCCATAATGTAATCTATTAAAGCTTGATTTTCTACTTTAATATATTCATCTTTTTCTGGATGAGATTTTCCATTTACTAACAAACTACTATATAAATCTAATGTGAAATCATTATTGTTATACATAATATGTTCTACATCTCTTCCTTGAATATAACATTCTCCATTACTAATTATTTTCATAGTTAACCTCCCTATTTAAGTATATACTGTTTCTTACTGATATTATACAATATTCGAGATAATTTTCAAGAATGTTTTTTAAATTTTAACCTGTAAGGCAATAAAAAAACCAACTTTCGTTGATTTTTAAATACTCATGGTAGCGACGGGGGGATTCGAACCCTCGACACCACGGGTATGAACCGTGTGCTCTAGCCAACTGAGCTACATCGCCATGAAATAAGCATATTAATAATAGCATATTTCATTTGCTTTGACAATACTTTTTTAAAAAAACACAGAAAAAATAAAAAGTGATATATTCATATCACTTAATAACAATTCTAAACACTTGCTTGATTTTGTAATGTTTGATCTTCTGCTTCGTACTTTTCAGTAGCACCTTCTAAAAAGTTTTTAAAATCATCAACTTTTTCTGGAACTTCAGCTAGCTTTGGCTCTAAATCCTTATATTTAGCATAAAGAGTATCTCCACCTCTACTTTTTAGATCATCTTCTAATGAATCCATTTCTCTTTTTAATTCACTAAAAGTACCTCTCATTTCTGATGAAATAGTATCGAATTCTCTAACACAATTTCTAGCAGTGTCATATTCTAATTTACTAATTGCCATTTTTATTTTCCTTTCTATTATAATCTTGTAGCTAATCTTTGAATATTGTCTCTACTATTTGCTAGTCTATTTCCATGACCATTAATAATAGCTCCGATTTCATTAACTGCTTCGCCAGCTGCTTTAAAAGTATCATCATATCCTTTTAATGATGTGTTGTATGAAGTTGCATCTGAACCATTCCAAATTGAAGTGATTTCATCTCCAACTTTTTTTGCGTTTCTTAATAATTCTTCATATCTTTCAAATAGTTTAATTATTCTATTACCTTTATCCATTAAATTTTCTGGATTTGCTGTAAAACCTTCACCGTTCATTCATTTCACCACCTTTCAATTTAAAAATTATTTCTATCAATAATATATCTAAATAGTTATCTTTTAATCACCGTTCATTTATCCCCCTACCTTTCATTTTTTAATATTTATAATTATTTCTTGTCCAGTAATTATGTAGTTTGGATCTGAAATATTATTATCCTTTGCAATATCATTATAATCTAAACCATATTTCTTTGCAATGTCTCCTAACGTATCTCCTGGTTGAATTATATATTTTATAGCTGTTGTTTCCGGAATACTTGTACTTCCAGGAATGTCATAACTATTATTTGTAACATAAGAAATGCTTGATGAATTAGAAACATTTGAACTCGTATCATTACTCTTTGGAGAGCTAATTGTTAATTCTTGTCCAGGTAAGATATAGTTTGGATCTGAAATATTGTTATCTTTTGCTATATCATTATAATCAACACCATAACGTTTTGCTATATCTCCAAGTGTATCTCCTGGTTGAACCACATATTTATTTCCAGAAGTTTCTGGTACGTTTGGATTTGAAGCTGGCGTACTTGGTGTCGGACTCGGAGTTGGACTTGGTGTCGGACTTGGTGTCGGACTCGGAGTTGGACTTGGTGTCGGACTCGGAGTTGGACTTGGTGTCGGACTCGGAGTTGGCTCAGGTTCTTTGGTTTCTGATGGCACTTCAGGATTATCTGGTTTTGGTGTTGCTTCAGGTTTATTTTGTGGATTGCCAACTCCATTTGCTGCGTAAATGTCTGATGCTGTTGTTGGCTTTGTAAATTTTGTACCTGGTTGTACTAAACCAGTTTCAGTATTTCTTTCATAGTGAACCCCTGTGCTTGGTTTTAAATCTATACTTGGATCTGTATTACAATGATGGAATGAATTTCCACCTGTTGAGATAGTACCACTTCCTGCACCCCAGAATCCTGTGCAATCATTATTTCTAATACCATTCATTGAATCCTTTATTCCAGTTTCAACTGCACTGAATGCTTTTCCATTTGCATAATTTAAGTATGTTCTTTCACTAACTGGTTGATATTGAACAGAACTTCCAGAGTCAATTCCTACTCCTCTTTCTAATTGATATACAATACTTTCTCCTTTACCATCAGCATACCAATTTGTTGACTCAGTTCTATTTATTAATACTGATCCTACAGCTAGTGCTTCATCAAGATTATTCTTATGTGATCCTACTTCAACACTATGAACAGCTACTACAAAATCAGATACCCAAACATCCGCTAGAACATCATCATATCCTTTGTTTCCAGTAACAAGTTGAGTATATCCATCAACATTCTTGATGAGTTCTCTATCCATATCATTTACTTCGTAAGAACGATTTCCAACTGTTAATTCAAATCCATTATCTTCTCCATAACGTTTTACATATTTGTTATAGTCTGGATTATCATATATATCTGGATTACTTGTTGGTTGATTAAATATTTGTAATGGAGAAGTTATTATTGCTAAATCAGATGCATCAAGTTTTCCTGAATCATACATTGGTTTTAATATCGTATTCAAATCATCTAAATCAAATGTATAATTGCTTCTGATTCTAAAAGCTATATTTCCTTCATTATATTCACCTACTGATGTACATTCATTAAGATCTGGATCAAGTGTTACATAATCAAAATCATAACCATATAAATCATTTAATTGTTTTGCATAGTCTTCAAAGCCATTACTATCAACAACATACATCATATTAGTTCTTTTTAGTTCAAATAATATTATACCAATATCTTCATTTTTCATAGTTCCACTATCATACATGGAACTTATTACTTTTCCTAAATTTTCAATTGAAAGATTACCATTTCTTACCATATTAGGTAGTATCACACTATTTAATTGTTCACTATCTAAATATCCACTTTTTATAAGTGAAGATAATATTCCAGCAAAAACTTCAACTCCTTGTGTATTAAGAACTTCTAATAATTCTTCTTCATTTGTTACACCATCAGCAATAATTTCACCTATAATTTCTGTTATTGTAGCTATAAAATCTATTTCTTTTTTCATTTCAGAAGATACTCCGACGAAATCTCCTAAATCTACTTTAACTTCTTGGGTTAAACTAACTGCATCATTAATAGTTGCAGGAGTTTCTTCTACTGTTTCTTGAGCTTCTTTAGAGGATGTGAGAGCATTATATAGTTTAAGCATATCCATTTTAAATGTTCCCATTATCTTCCACTCCTTCTTGAACTACTAGATTTAGCTGCTGCAGCTGCGGCTGCGGCGGCTGCGGCTGCTTCTGCAGCCAATGCTGCTGCCAACTCGGCATGTAATTGAGCTATTTCTGCAGTAAGTCTTTGTATTTTTATTTTAAGTCGTTTTATTTGATCTATTAATTCTTTTATTCTTTTTCTTACCTTGGTAACACTAGAATCAACTATATCTAAATTATTTGCCATTTGATTTTTTCTTTTATTTAATGATTCTACACCAACACCTACACCATCAATTATGCAACCATCATTCATATTGTTTATTGTTTGTGATAGTTTTGTTTGACAATCTGTGTAGTCAGCTGATATTAAATCTAATTTTTGTAATAATTCATAACATTTTTCTAATTCTTTTTCACAATCAGCCTTTTCTTTTTCGGCTTTTGCTTTTTCGGCTTCTGCTGCAGCTATTGCTGCTCTTATTGCTGCTGAACTCATATATCCTCCTAACTATAATGTATAACTATATTCTTCACTAGCTTGTAAATTATCCAAATTACTCTTTGTATATGAGCTTATTTTTAAGCTTGAGTCTCCTGTTAAAGCATATCCGACTGCTGAGTTGTATGTATCTATTGTTGTGTGTCCAAGTCTTGCAATATTATTTGCTTCCATTGTTTCCATATTTGAATATTCTAAATATTTAGTTGATAATTCCTCAAATAAATCCTTATTCATTTCTTTTTCACAATGCATTGCGATTACTTTTGTATATCCTTCACCACTATATGGTTCTATAATCATTCTATAATAACCGTTGCCAAAATTATAAAGATAACATAGTGCTCCAATATCATTTGTGTCAGTTCTTTGTGCTAGACATACATACATTGGAGATACTTTTTCTAATACTTCTTTTCTTTCTTCAACACTTAATAAGAAATTTTTTCTTTCTTCTGAAGTTCCAGTTCCTGTTGTATAACTTCTTGGTTCTCCACCTATTCTATCAGGTTCAGCAGGAGTATATGTGATAGTATCCAATTTTGTGCTTGCAATAAATTCTTTATTCAAATAATCTATATAGTTAGCAATTTTAGAAAATGTTTCGTCAAAATCTTTTTTAACACCTAATTCTTTTGAGAATGATGTATCTCTTTTTCTTAATTCATCAGATACAGTTTTAGCCAATACATTCATATATCTTCCAACATCTTCTAATACCTTATTATTAGGTATATTAGGCATAGTACTTCTAACTATTCTTTCTATTTCTTTTCTTTGACTCTCTAAGTATTTATCTGAACATGCTCTTCTAAAAAGTTTATCCCAATACATTTTTGTACATGAAAATTCAACTTTTGTATTTTTAACATTTGTTATTAATAATCTTGTTTTATGAGTTCCTGCTTTTGATGTAACTATTAAACAAATATTATCATTTTCATCGTATGTAATCATGTATTCTTTATCAATTACGTGATCTGAAACAGAGATTTTTTTAATTTCTCTATTAACTGCTTCATTAAAATATTCTGGGAAATAGTTTGAGTTTACATAAACACTTCTAAATGGAATACCATTTTTTCTAATATATTCATCTACTTGTTTTAATAAATTGTCCATATCTTTTATCCTACTTTCTTATAGAATTATAACATATTAAAGCAAAATAAAAAAGATATTACATATCAAAGTTAATATCTTCTTTATTTAGTTCTATATCATAAAGTTCATTTATCTTATAATTTCCTTTTAATTTTAGTGGAATGTAATTGCTTGTAAATCCATGATAGAAGCCATCTTCTTTTTGTTCTTCAATTAGAACCTCTACCGTTTTACCAATAAATTTTTCAAAGTATTCTTTTTCAAGTTCATTTGATAATTCTATTAATCTTCTAACTCTATCTTTTTTTATGTTTCCTGGGATTTTATCTTTCATTCTTGAAGCTACAGTTCCATTTCTATCAGAATATGGGAATACATGTATTTTTGAAAAACCAATTTCTCTACAAAATTTTAAAGTATCATTAAAATCTTCTTCTGTTTCTCCTGGAAAACCTACTATTACATCTGTAGATAATGAAATACCTTCTCTTAAACTTCTTATTTTATCAACCATTTCTTTAAAGTAAGCTGTATCATATCTTCTGTTCATTAGTTTTAATATATGATCACTTCCTGCTTGAAGTGGTATATGTAAGTGAGACACAAATGTTTTATTATTTTTAATTATATCCATCATTTTATCATCTAATTCTACTATTTCTACTGATGATAATCTTATTCTTTTTATTAAAGTATTTTTTGATATTTTATTTATTAAATCAGATAATCTTAAACCATTTGAATTATATTGACCAGTATGTATTCCTGATAAAACAATCTCTTTATGTCCAGATAAAGCTAAATCATTAACTTCCATAATACAATTATTAAAATCTTTACTTCTAACTCTTCCTCTTACATATGGAATAATACAGTAAGTACAGAAATTATTACATCCATCTTCAATTTTAATAAATGCTCTATGGTGATGTGAATATTTTTTAATTTCCATATCTTCAAAGTCTGCTTTATTCATATCGTCAAAATCTATTATTCTTTCATGATTTTTTTCATATGTTTTTAAATATTTTAATATTTTTGTTTTATTTTTATTTCCTATAATAATATCTGCGTTTATTAATTCTCCAATATTTTCATTTCTAAATTGACAAAAACATCCCATTGCTACTACTAATGCATTAGGATTGTTTTTCTTAATATTATTAATTACTTGTTTACTTTTATTATCTGCTGTATTTGTAACAGTACATGTATTAACTATACAAATATCTGCATTTTCTTCCACTTCTTCATAACCCTCATTTAAAAGCAAATTTCTTACGAATTCACTTTCGTAAGAATTAACTTTGCAAC
>USNG01000024.1 GCA_900556025.1 uncultured Mycoplasmatota bacterium | reverse complement strand
TAATTAAAATATTCATTATTTCTAGCCCCAATTTAATACTATCATGCCTAATTACATCATTTTCTATTTTTATAAACGGCTTTTTAATGTTAACTATATCTATATTCTTATCATCTATTTTAACTAAATCTTTTTGTTCTAAAGTTTCATATTTTCTTTGAATTTTTTTACTTACTTTTTCACTATTAGTTATAACAATGTCTATTTTTCTTTTGCCCAAATAACTATTTAATAGTTTTATGTGATCACTTACAGTAAAATCATCAGTTTCACCAGGTTGAGTCATAATATTACAAATATAAATTATTTTAGCTTTGCTTTCATCTATTGCTTTAATTACTTCTTTGCATAATAAATTTGGAATTATACTTGTATAGATACTTCCCATACTTAAGATAATAGCGTCACTTTCTTTTATTTTCTTGATAACTTCTGTGTTTACTTTAGGTGTCTTTTTATAATAAACTTTTTCTATCTTTTTATCAGATAATGTTATATTATGTTCCCCTTCAATAATACTTCCATCTTCCATTTTTCCCATTAATATAACATTATCATCTGTAAGAGGTAGTACTGTTCCTTTTAAGTTTAGAATTTTACTTATTTGTTTAATTCCATTAGACATATTTCCTGTTATATCACTCAATGCAGTTAACATTATATTACCAATTGTATGTCCTTCTAATTCATTATTTGTTTTAAATCTATAGTTTACTAATTCACCTACTATATCTTCTGTTTCTGATAATGATATTAGTACTCTTCTAATATCTCCCATTGCTGGAATGTTAAAAGCTTTCCTTAATTTTCCTGTACTTCTTCCATCATCGCAAACACTAACAACAGCTGTTATATCAAATGGAAACTTTTTAAGTCCTCCAAGTAATACCGATTGTCCTGTTCCTCCACCTAATACAACTATTTTATTTTTCATTTGTTCCCCCTAACAAAATATGCATAATATTCTTCATAACATATATTTTCACTATGAATAATTGCCGCAGCACTTGTGCCTACATATCTAAGTCTCCAAGTAGCTGCATTAAATCCAGTTAAATCTGTTTTATCTTCTGGAAATCTAAATATAAACCCATATTTATAAGCATTTTCTTTAAGCCATTGATATTCTGGACTTTCTTTAGGTTTATCCAACACTTTATTATATGGCATTAAGTCAAATGATAGACCTGTTTGATATTCTGAATGACCTGGCCTTGCGACTATTTTATCTGTTTCACTCAGACCCATGCTACTTGCATAACTATCATAAATATTTTTTTGTTCTTGATAACTTCTATAACCATCGCTTACTACAAATGTATATCCACTTTCTCTACCTGCTTCAATTAAAGATATAATTGGATCAAGTATACTATTACTTATTTTCTTACCAGTGTATGCATATTTAGATGGAACATCAACTAAATCATCTGGAGCATAGTCTTCTTTTAGACCATATAGTCTATTAACAAGCATTAGTTCTTTCTCATCTATATTTGTTTCTTTTTCTTCATCAAACCAATCTATATTGGCTTCAGTATTAATAATAGAAACAATCTTTGTATTATCTGTTTTTTTATTTTTTGATTTATATTCTAAATATTGATTTAAATTATTAAAAATGAAATATTTTTCTTTTATAAATTCAATTATATTTTCATCATACTTCATAGTTAATAGTTTATCTATTTGTGAATCATTTAGTTTGCCTTTTATTTCTTTTATTTCTGATTCAGAATAATTTATTTGTGTTAATTTATAATCATATGTTTTTTTATAGTTAATCTTTTTTATAGTAGACACACTAAAAACAATTATTCCAATTATAATAGCTAGTAATACTGCTATAAATGTAAAAAATCTAACGTAATTAAATTTTCTTATAACCATCATATTCACCACATATATTATACTATATTTATCATTTATTTGATAGATATAATATTCTACATAATTTTTAAAAATAATTTATATTATTACTATTTTATGATAAAATTATATTCATATATGAAAGGTGGTAAAGATGGATACTGTAGTTGGAGATAATGTTTATGATTACTCTATTGATGGTTCATATGGTGACTATGATTATGATGATACTTTACATGGAGATTATAGTTATGATGGATCATCATTTGGTGCTTATGATTACGATGACTTCTTTGATGGTGGGGTTTTTATAGCATGGTTTATGGCCTTTTTTGCTATTATTGCAATTGTAGGTTTGGTAATAGGTGTATTCAAAATCATTTGTAACTGGAAGATATTTACTAAGGCTGGACAAGAAGGATGGAAAGCAATTATTCCAATTTATAATACGTGGACTCTTTGTGAAATTGTTGGTTTAGAAGGTTGGTATTCTCTACTTCAATTGATTCCAGGTATTGGAGCTATTACTGCATTAGTTCTTAAAATAGTACTTTCTATAAGACTTTCTAAATGTTTTGGTAAGTCAGAAGGATATGCTGTTGGTCTTATTTTCTTAGATTTAATATTTAGTGCAATACTTGCATTCGATAAGAGTGAATTTAGAAATTATTCTAGTGAGCAACAAGTTGCAAATTAAAACTAGTTATGATTAACTAGTTTTTTGTTTGTGTTATTTTTCCTTTTTTGCAGGTACTGTTTCTTCTTTATCAGATTCAAATAAGCTCTTTCTTACTTTTTCTTCTATTTCTTCATATAAAGCAGGATTGTTTTTTAATACAAGTTTAACATTTTCTTTTCCTTGTCCAATCTTTTCTCCTTTATAACTAAACCATGCTCCACTCTTATCTACTATTCCTAGATTAGAGGCAACGTCAATTACTTCGCCTGTTCTTGAAATTCCTTCACCATACATAATTTCAACTTCAGCTGTTTTGAATGGTGGGGCTACTTTATTCTTTACTACTTTAATAATTGTTTTATTTCCGAGAACATCTCCACCTACTTTAATTTGTTCACTTCTTCTTACATCCATTCTAATTGTTGAATAGAATTTTAAAGCTCTTCCTCCTGGAGTTGTTTCTGGATTTCCAAACATAATACCAACTTTTTCTCTTAATTGATTTATGAAGATACAAATTGTATTTGTTTTGTTTATTACACCACTTAATTTTCTTAAAGCTTGAGACATTAGTCTTGCTTGAAGTCCTACATGAGAATCTCCCATTTCACCTTCAATTTCAGCTTGCGGAACCAATGCAGCAACTGAGTCTATAACAATAATACTCATTGCCTCACTTCTAACAAGTGCTTCTACAATTTCTAGTGCTTGTTCTCCAGTGTCTGGTTGACTTAATAATAATTCATCAGTATCTACACCCAACTTTTTTGCATATACTGGATCTAATGCATGTTCTGCATCTATAAATGCTGCCTTCCCACCGTTTTTTTGAACTGATGCAATTGCATGAAGTGCTATTGTTGTTTTACCACTTGATTCTGGACCAAATATTTCAATTATTCTTCCTTTTGGATATCCTCCTACACCTAATGCTTGATCTAATAAAATAGAACCACTAGATACTACATCTATATTTTTAACACCTTTTTCTCCTAATTTCATAATTGCGCCTTTGCCAAATTGTTTTTCAATATCAGCTAGGACTTGGTCTAATGTCTTGTCTTTTTTCATAAGTTTCTCCTTCATTAATTTAATTTTAAAACAATTAATTTTCTTTGTCAACATCTTTTTACAAACTTTTGTTTGTATATAATTTAATTATTATTTTTTATTCCTTTTGATAATTAAATTATACCTGAAAATAAAGTAAAAATACTTACTTTTAATACTTTTTATATGGTAAAAATTGTTTTTTATATAAATTAAAAAAAATAGCAATTCTATTGCTATTTTACTGTATCTGCTAAATATTTTTTATTTTTAGCATAATATTGAACACCACTTAATACTGATAAGACTGTAGCTATCATAATAATAACTCTTGATGGATAAACATTAATTAATGCAAATGGTAAATCATAGAAGAATAATAATGTTATTCCAACTAGCATAAATGCTGTTTTAAACTTACCTGCTTTTGATGCAGCTACTGCACCATTCTTTTGTCCTGCTACCATTTTTATAGAATCAACAGCAATATCTCTTGATACAATGACAACTGGTACTATAGGACTAATATGTCCACTTGTTGCTAACAATATTAATACGCCATTTACTAATATCTTATCAGCTATTGCATCCATTACTTTTCCTAAATCAGTTACTAAATTATATTTTCTAGCTAAATGACCATCTAAATAGTCTGTAACTGATGCTATTAAAAATATAACTCCACAAATTAGATATTTGCTATCAATTATAAAATCAGCTGATATTTTTATTTCTGGAAAAGAAACTCCAATTTTATTTAATGGAAATACCATTAATATAAGTAAAAATATTGATAATATAATTCTACAAACAGTTATTTTATTAGGAACATTCATGATTAAATTATACTCCTTTCAGTTATATAATTGTTATAATTTAATTTATTAGCATCTTTATCAGTTATATACTTAATAATTATTATAACTAACATAATTAATACTACTATAGCAGCTATATAAAGTATAGTGTATTTAGTAGAATTATCTTTTCTTTTTATTGTGTATGGTGAAACTATTTTATTTTCTTCATTTTTTAATTCTTTTAGGTTAATTTCTTTTGTTTGCTCTAATATATCTTCAATTGGTATTCTAGAAGTATATCCAAACATAAAATCATTAAATTTGTTTATGATTTCATCTTCATCTAAATTTAAATATATAGCATACTTTTTAATAGTTTCTTTTAAGAAAAAAACATCTTTAAAAGCATTAACATTTCCATCTTCTAAGTTGTCTAATTGACTTTCTGTAATATTTAAATCTTTTATAACCTCTTCTTTCGAAATACCAATAGTTTCTCTAGCTAATTTAAAGCTATCACCTATTTCTTTCATAAAACTCTCCTATAAATTAAAAAATAATTTTTAATAAGCCATGTTCTGTACCTATTTCTAGGTGGTAAACATTTATCTAAGAATTACTTCTTCCCTTACTCCTTTGTTATTCATTCGTAAGAGTTCCCCTACCAAATTTGGGTTTCTCACTCGTGGGGTTTACCTCGTTCCATAATTATTATCCCTAATAATCTCGTCTCTATGGCACTTTTATAGTTACTTTAATCAGTTCTTGATTATTTCACAGCCGTGTATATTTCTATACCCTAAGGTTATTTTTTCCCTTAGCGCGAACACTTTCAATCATTTCAGATTGAGTGAGCATGGACTTTCCTCTACATAAATTTATGCAGCGTTTACCTAAAAAATTATTCTTCTCCGTATACAACCTTTTCTAAGTCACTAATTCTCTTTAATAAATCTACATTAGTAACTCCTTTGTTAGAGCCAGCTATATCTAAAGATGCTTTTAATTTTCTAACTTCAGTTCTTAATTTTTCATTTTCATTTTCTAAAGCTTTTATTTCATTAATTAATTTCTTTGTAGAATTTTCAAAATAAACATAATCTTTAATAATATAGTCTAAAAATTGATCTACTTCTTGAGGTCTATATCCTCTAGCATCAATTTTAAACTCTTTATCTAGTATCTCTTTAGCAGTTAAAATTCTCTTATCTTCAAACATCTTTTTAGCCTCTCTTCCAGTCTAATTTTACGCTAAAATGAAATTTTTGTCAATAAAAGAAGCAAACTCTATAGCTTGCTTCTATAATTTAAAATACACCTATTAATTAACTCATCAAAATCCTTAAACTTAGTATTAATATTATCTTTCTCTTTAATAGTGCACCTCCATATAAAGAATAACACTATTTAATTACTATGTCATAAATTCGACAAAATTAGATTATTTATTTAAATCATCTTTAAAATATTCATAAATTGTATCTATTAAAGTACTATCAAATTTATTAATTTTAATATTATATGTTACGCTTTCTTTAGTTGGGTTAATTATTTTATTAATTTTAGTGTAATCTATATTAATTCCACTAAAACGTGATGAACTATAAGTAGTATCAAATGTTAGATTTGAATCGTTTGTTACTTCAAAACTAGTATCATATAAATCATTATATGCTTTAATAAAATCAGATAATTTTATATTGCATGTAGATTTAGTATTGCTTACATATTCAAATTCACAATAGTTAACTACTTTTTTATATAAATTTATATCTAAATAATTATCATTTATAAAATCATATGTTTTGTCATCTTTATGTAACTTTTCTTCTTGTGAATCAGAATAAAAAACTTGATTATTATAAATAATAAAGCCATCATGATCAAGATTATCTCCAGAATATAATTGTAATTTATCTGCTTTTTGATAATTTAAGCTTTCACTTTTATCTTTATATTTTTTAGTTACTTCTAAGCTATAATTATCTTCTACTTTATTTAATAGTTCAATAATCTTTATTTTATTTGCTACTTTCTCTTCTAGTTTATTATCGTATCTTAATCTATTATTGGCTATAAATATTATTGAAACTACAAAAAATATTAACACAAGAATTAATTTAACATTATTAGTTATTCTAATGTTACTTATTTTTTCTTTTATATCTTTTAATTGTTTTTTAAACTTTTTAAAGTCTTTTAACATAATTTTTCACCTAAAAGATTTTCTTTTCTTCTTCCGTTTATAAAATCACTAGCATTCATTTCTTTTTTACCACTAGGTTTTATTCTTGTTATAATTATTTCACCATCAGAGCATGAAACTCCAAATCCATCTTTGTAAACATTTATAATTTCACCTGGAGTTCCTTTTTTATTTGATCCAATTCTACTAGAACATATTTTTATGATTTCATTATTTAAAGTTGTGTATGCTACTGGAAAAGGATACATACCTCTAATTTGATTAAATACTTCTTCTTTTGTTTTATTAAAATCTATTTTTTCTTCTTCACGTTTAATGTTATATGCAAAAGTTACTTTGCTTTCATCTTGTTTAGTTCTTGTAATATTACCACTAAATATATTTGGCAATGTTTCTTTCAACAAATCTCTTCCTAAAATACTTAATTTATCATGAATTATTCCTACATTATCAGTTTCTTCTATTTTTATACTTTTTTGAGTTATTATATCTCCATCATCCATTCCAGGTGCCATATACATAATAGTTATTCCTGTTTCTTTGTAACCATTAATAATAGCTCTATGTAATGGACTTCCACCTCTTAATTTAGGTAAAAGTGATGCATGAACATTAATTGCTTTATATTTAGGTGTTTCAAGTAATTCAGTAGGTATAATTTGACCATAAGCACATGTTATGATTACATCAGGATTTTTACTCAAAATATATTCAAAATCATTTCTTATCTTTTCAGGTTGAAATACTTCAATATTATTATCAATAGCCACTTGTTTAACTGGTGAAAACTTTAATTCATCATGATGTCTACCAACATAACTATCTGGTTGAGTAACTACCATAATAACATTTGTATTTTCAATTAACATTTCTAATACAGGTACACTAAATTCAGGTGTCCCCATAAATACTACTTTTTTATCTTTCATATTTATTCCTTTCAATCATGAATATTATATTAAATATTAATACTAATATCAATTGTTACATTTTTTATTTCTAATTTATTTAATTCTTCTAATGCTTTATATAATAATTCATTTTTCTTATATTTTATCATTATATTAAATCTATATTTATTCTTTAATTTTACTATACTTGATACACTTGGACCTAATACTATATATGAATCATCTAATTTATTATCTATAAATTTCTTTATTTTTTTACTTTCTTCACTTGCTTGTTCAAATGAGGTACTACTGATTAAAATATTGCAAATATAATAGTAAGGTGGATAACCTAGTTTTTTTCTTATATTCATTTCATAATTAAAGAAATAGTCAAAGTTATTTTTTAATACACTGTTGTAAACATAATTCGTTTTGTTATATGTTTGTATTATTACTTTTCCTGGTATATTAAATCTTCCTACTCTTCCTGCTGTTTGACTTAATAATTCATATGTTCTTTCTCCACTTCTAAAGTCTGGAATTGAAAGAAGTGAATCTGGATTTATTATTCCTACTAAGCTTACATTTTCAAAATTTAATCCTTTTGATATCATTTGTGTACCAACTAATATATTATATTTACCACTTCTAAACTCATTTATAAGCTTCTCATGAGCATTTTTAGTACTAGTAGTATCTGCATCCATTCTAAGTACTTTTGTCTTATATTTTTCTTCTATTATGCTTTGAAGTTTTTCTGTTCCAAGACCTAAATCTTTAATAGCATTTTCTTTGCAATTTGGACATAATAGACTAGAAGAAACTCTATATCCACAATAATGACATGAATAACTATTACTACTCTTATGATAAATTAATGATATATCGCAATTTGGACATTTATAAACATAACCACAATTAGTACAACTTAAGAATGTTGAATAACCTCTTCTATTCAATAAAAGAATAACTTGTTCATTTTTACTTAGAGATAATTTTATGTCTTTATCTAATTTATCACTAATAATATAATTATGTTTTTTAGCCTCTATTTCCATATCAACTATTTCTATATTTGGTAGAGTACCACTTATTCTAGATTTTAAGTTTATTAAATGATATACTCCTTTTTTACCTCTAGCATATTGTTCTAATGATGGTGTTGCGCTTCCTAAAACCACTTTTGCATTATTATATTCTGCTCTTTTAAATGCAATATCTATTGCGTCATATTTAGGATTATTTTCTTGTTTATATGTTTGACTTTGACATTCATCAACTATAATTACTCCAATATCTTTAAGTGGAACAAATATAGCACTTCTTGCACCTACTACAACATCAACATTTCCATTCATTATTTTTCTGTATTCATCATATTTTTCACCTTCACTAAGTGAACTATGAAATACAGCAACTCTACTCATAAAAACACTTTTAAATCTTGAAACAATTTGAGGTGTAAGAGATATTTCAGGTACTAAACAAATAGCTTTTTTTCCTTGTTCTAAAACAGTTTTTATTAAGCTAATATATACTTCTGTTTTTCCACTACCAGTAACTCCATATAATAAATATTTATTATCATTAGAATTTAATATTTCATTTAAACAATTATTTTGATCTTCTGTAAGTGATATTTCTTTTCTTTTTTCTTCTAAAAAGTAAATTTCTCTATTAATTTCTTGTTTTCTTTCAATTACAATATTATTATTTATTAGATTCTTTAATACTTGAGAAGTTATTTCTTTTTTATTTACTTCTTTATCTTTTAAATAATTAATTATTTCTATTTCTTTTAATTTTCTTTTATTATTATTTATATATTCTTCTATATTTATTTCTTTATTTAAACTAATATATGTTTCATATTTTCTATTTATATTTGTTTTAACTGATGCTTTTAATGCTTTTGGTAACATAACTTGATAACATGATATTAAATTGCATAATAAAGAATTACTCATGTATTTTCCTAGTTTGAGTAATTCATCATTTAAATAGAAATCTTTTTCTTGAATCTTTAATATTTTTTTATATTCTAAAGTATTATCTATATTATCATGTATTTTTAGTATAAATCCTTCTACTTCTTTTGTACCAAAATTAACTATTACTTTTTGTCCTACTTTTACATCACATTCTAATTCTTTAGGAACTAAATAATCAAATACTCTATTTAATGATTTTACTGAGTATTCAATTAATACACTAGCTAACATTATATTCCTCTTAAGAAAGGATTATTTTTTAATTCATGACCTACTGTAGTTGATTCTCCATGACCAGGATAACAAACTACACTTTCAGGCATATATTTAAATACATTTAAACTATTAGCCATTTCATCTTCAAGATTTTCTTCTATGTTTCCAATTGTTTCTTTAAAGACAAAATCTCCTGTAAATAAAACGTTATTGTTATCAAAATAGTAAGAAACACTATCACTAGAATGACCAAATGTTTCTATTTTTTTGAATTCGAATGTTCCAATTTGAAGTTTATCTTCTTTAGTTTTATAATCGACTAATACTGCATTTGGATATTTAGCTTTTATATCATCTAATGCTCCTACATGATCAAAATGATAATGTGTTATTAAAATTCCTTTTACATTTAAATTAAGTTTTTCTATCTCAGAAATAATAATATCACTATTATCTCCTGGGTCTACTATTAAAGCATCTATATCATTATGAATAATATAACAATTTTCTTCTAACATTCCTGTTACTATTGTAATCACTTTTATCATTTTAAATCTCCATTCTCATCAAATATATTTAATAATGAATCTAATCTATTAATTACTTTAAATCCACTTGATTCTAGTTCTTTTGAAAATCTTACAGATATTCCACCATTCTTTTCCCATTCTCTTAAATTACCTGAATAATCATCAACTAATATTGCATCTTTACTATGAACAACTAGAGTTTTAGAAATTTCTTTTGGTACCATTATTATACTAATATCTCTAAATTTACTTCTTAAATATTTTACTTTTACTATACCTTCTTCTAGTGAGTTTATGTGTGTTAAAAAGCTTATTTCAAATCTTTTACTATCTATTAATTTATTTATGCATTCAATTGAATCATTTAGAATATTGCCATCATTAACGATACTATTAAAATCAAATGTAGACATAAATACTCTTACTTGAGCATTGTCAGATACATCTGCTCCACTTTTCTCTAGTGCTGCATATAATGGTGGAATTGTATCCATAACTACACCATCAAAATCTATATAAAGTCTTCTCATTTTTATCACCTACTAACACTATAATATTTTATCATTATTTTGTCAAATCATAATAAAAGTGACTTTATGAGTCACATTTTATTATTAATCATAATCTGGAGTTAATAACGAATACATTATATCTTTTAAAGAATCAAATTTGAAATCATCATCCTCATAAAATACAATAATACGATAAAAATAATCCCATGGGGTTACAAAATAGTAATCTCTTATTTTTTCGTCTAATTTTTGGTATCCTAACACATCAATATCAGCATATTTTTCATTAAATAATTTCTCTTTAGTTGGATCAATTTTTAACTTTAGCTCTGCTTCCATTTCAATAACTGGTTTATGATTATTCATAGACATTGTTTCAATTGTAACTAATGCATACCAATTTTCGTTGCTAGAAACTTTAAAGAAATATTCATCATTATCTTTATAAGTAAAATTATCTGGAACATCATATTTAAATCCATATCTTGGCTCTTTATATATTTTTGAGCCTACATTTTCATCGTTATCTTTTTTAGGATCTTGAATATTGTCATTATTCGGGGTAGATTGTTGTTTGTTTTTGAAATATATAATTGTAAATGCAATTCCAATAATTACAATTATAGAAAACAAAATTAATAATAATTTTTTTGTATTTTCTTTTGACATATTTTCTCCTTTAAACTTAAAGAATATTGTTTAGTAACAAGATGCACAGTTACAGCAAGTATATCTACCATAGCATTGACATGGGTCTGGTGCTGGTGGTGGATTTGATTTCCATTGTGCATATAAATTATGATTACTAGCTGTTGTAACTTTTGTTGTATTTGATATTTTTGTTCCACCAGAAGCCGCTGTAAACCATCCTTGAAAAATATATCCTGATCTTGATGCTATTGGTAGTGTTCCATAAGTTGAGTCAAATGTTACAGTATTTGTTCCTGCATTATTAGATGTTCCATCGTTTTTAACAAATGTTACAGTATATTTATTTGCTGTCCAATGTGCGTACAAACTATGGTTGCTTGCTGTTACAACTTTTGTTGTGTTTAATACTTTTGTTCCAGCTGATGCGGTTGTAAACCATCCTTGAAAAGTA
Organism: uncultured Mycoplasmatota bacterium; assembly: GCA_900556025.1. The sequence goes on along the minus strand of USNG01000024.1, from coordinate 15,650 downwards.
TAACCTGTTCTCGTTGTTGTTGGAAGCGTGCCATACGTTGAAGCAAATGTTACTGTACTTGTGCCTGCATTATTAGATGTTCCATCATTTTTAGCAAATGTTACAGTATATTTGTTTGCTGTCCAATGTGCATATAATTTGTGATTGCTTGCTGTTGCAACTTTTGTTGCGCTTGTAATTTGTGTTCCTCCAGAAGCAGCTGTAAACCATCCAGTAAATGTATATCCTGTTCTACTTGCTGTTGGTAAGCTTCCATATTTTGCATCATATACAACTGTTTTATTAGTATAACTTGGTGTTCCATTGTTTCCGTCAAATGTAACTGTATAACTTTTAGCTTCCCAGTGAGCATATAATGTTTTAGCTTCTGGTTTATCTAAAATAGTAGAACTATCAACTTTATCTCCACCCACTGTTTTTGTATACCAGCCAGTAAAACCATATCCTTCTCTTGTAGGTTCTGGTAAGAGTCCATATGATTTTGTATAAGTTACATCCTTACTATTCTTTCCAGTTAATGTTCCACCATTAGTATTAAATGTAATTTTATATTCTCTTTCTTTTATTTTGAAAAAACATTCTACATCATCTATTACGTTAGGAATAACTAACTTTCTTGATGATGCAGTGTAACCAGATGGATTACATAAATTACTTCCATCTTCTGAAGTGTCATATTCATATCCATCTTTAAAATTTATATAAAAGATAGCATCTCTATTTTCAATTACAGTAGTCTCACACCTATTTTTTTCTTTACATTTATCATTATTGACGAAAATAGAATCTACTAAGTTTTCTCTATTTGCCTTAATAATTACTAGATATGATTTATCAATAACCCAAGGATTAGAATAAGTTCCTTTTCCAGTGATTTTTGTTTTATTTCTTATATATTCAACAATTCTATTATTAAATGCATTCGTTTTTGGATAAGTGGTTTTGCCAACAACATATGCATTATTATTATCGCCAGTTAAAGTCCAATATCCATTAACATCATATAACCAAGATGAATCATTAGCGCTTCCTGAATCTTTAGAAAGATCATATTCATATTTATTAAGAAGTCCACCTTTATTGAATCCAGATATACTAAATATTCCCTTTTCACTAAAACCATATTTAGTATCTTCTGATACAATATATTTAGAATAATCATCTTCAAAATTTTCCTCCATATATTTATTAGCTAATTTTTTTCCATCTTCAAATGTTCCAGCACTAATAAATAAAGGCATAAAACATAATAATAAAATTAATATTATTAAAAGTTTTCTCATTTTCGTCACCCTTTATTATATATATGTTATCATATTTTTTATAAAAATTATACAATTGTTGTCATAAAACTATAAAATGTTATACTGCATTTTTTAAAATATATATAATTTATATTTTCTTGTTTCTCTATTATATTTAAAAGACACATAGTTTATTACCTACAATGTTCATTTATACTTATGTTAGTAATCACTATGTGTCTTTTTTTATGTTCTTTTTACATTTTTATTTAAAGTAATTTTATAAGTAAATCGCTTATATCTTAACAATCAAAATTTAATCCTTCTACATCAACATCTTTTGGAAATGGATTACAAATAAATTCAATTAGTGTTCTATCTCCAAAGAAGTCAATATTTGTTATTTCGTTAATTTTAAATGCATTATAGCCTATAAATTGAATAGTTGATGGAAATATTACTTCAGTTAAATTATTTCTATCAAATGCATATGCATCTATGTAAGTTAGGCCTTCATTTAATGTTAATTTAGATATTTTGTTATTATAAAATGCGTTTTCTCCAATAGATGTTACGCTAGGTGGAATTATTATGCTTTCAATTTCGTTATCTTTGAAAGCATTGTCTTTTATAACTGTTACTGTATCTGGTATAATCACGCTTTTAATTCCCATGTTACCATCACCGCATGGATTATCTGCATCACACATATTTGAAAAAGCTGAACTTCCTATTGTTTGAACTTTTACTCCATCTATTTTTGAAGGAATAACAACGTCACTTATTGCTTTATCATTATTATTAATTTTTATTATTCCTTCTCTTTCTAGTCCTATGTACATTTTTGTAGGTATAGCTTTATTAGCTATTGCATATCCAAGAGAATATTCTTGTGATTTATCATTTGTACAAAAGGTTAATGCTTTAGTTTCATCGAATAAATAATGATTTACTAAATAGTCTCTGCATGCTTCTGCATCTAGCATTTTATATTCTGACATATCTACTTTACTTGTTTTACCGCAAAGATATTTTACTATAGTTCCTGTTTTTTTATCAAATTCAAAGCATTTATTATCTTCAGTGTTAGTGTTTGGTTTGTTATTATCTTTCTTTGCACATCCACTAAATAGAAATGTGCAAAGAAATAACAAAACTACAATTCTAACAAAATATTTTTTCATTATTATTCAGCTCCTATCCATGTAATTCTTGCAGCTCCATCACCCATTTTTGCTGAGTTTGCATTAAGTGATTCTGATACAGAAGTTGTTTTGTTTGTTTTTGTATTAGTTGCTGATGATGTTGTGCAGTTATAACAATACATCACTTTATTTGTAAGATTAGTATTTCCTATATAACTTGAACCTCCTGCTCCATTTGTACTTGTGTATTCTCCAGTACCTTGGTATGCATATCCTCCATAATAGCCACCTCCAGCGCCTCCACTTCCTTCAGCGCCACAGTTATAATAACTATATGAACGTCGTCCTGCTTGTCCTTGTCCGAAACTATAACCGGTTGTTTGAGTAGCACCTGTTGATCTATTTCCTACTCCAGAAATACCACCTGCATTAGGTCTTACTGTGTCACATTCGCCACTTCCTTGGACTCCACCTCCACCTCCAGCAACAATAAGTATGTTACTTTTTTTGTTACGTAGAGTTGATAATAAGCCACTGGTTGTAGCAATATGTGTCGCTCCGCCTCCACCAGAACCACCAGCATATTTAAGATTTGAATCATCATATGGGTATGAAGAACTAGAACCATATCCTCCAGAGCCTCCACCATTATAGCCACCATTTCCTGGGGACATTATTGGAGGTAAACCTGCACCCGCTGGAGATGTTCTACCACCTGTTCCTCCTTTTCCACCAACATAAATGTAAAGTTTTGTTCCAGCTGTTAGTTTTATTTGACCTGTTGCATAAGCACCATATCCACCTTTATTTAAAGGACTGAAGCAATCTGCAGTTAGTGGAAACTCCCAGTGCCAAATGTCTCCACCTTGTGCTCCCCAAGTTTCAAGCTTATATATACCTGTAGCTTTAACGTCATAAGTATAAGCTCCACTCTTATCAAATGATTTTGGCAAATCTGTTGGAGCATTTACTTCCCATCTTGCATATAATGTTTGTGTGCTTGTTATCTTTACTTTTGTTGTGTTATATACTCTTGTTCCACCTGTATTAGATGTGTACCAACCAGTGAATACATACCCTGATCTAGTTGTAGTTGGTAATGTTCCGTATGTACTGTTATATGTAACTGTTTGATTAGCTGGTTGTGTTCCACCATTTGCATTGAATTTTACAGTATATTTATTTGCATTCCACCTTGCATATAATGTTTGCGCACCTGTTATTGTTACTTTTGATATACTTGTTACTTGTGTACCATTTAATGCTGATGTGTACCATCCTGTTAAGGTATATCCAACTCTTGATGTTGTTGCAAGAGTTCCATATGTACTATCATATGTAACTGGCTTTGATGGTGGATTTGGAGTTGTTCCTCCGCTTTGATTAAATGTTACAGTATATGTATTTGCTTTCCATTGAGCATAAAGTGTATGATCTTTTGCTTGTGTTACTTTTGTCGCACTTGTAACCTTTGTTCCTTTAGAAGCTGCTGTATACCAACCTGTGAAAGTATATCCTGTTCTTGTAGCAGTTATTCCTGATAAATCTCCATAAGTGCTACCATAACTAACATTTTTTGTTGTAGTTGAACCCATTGTTCCACCATTGCCAACAAATGTTACTGTGTATGAATTTGGATTCCAATGAGCATATAATGTTTGATCATTTGTTATCGTAACGTCAGTAGTAGATGTTACTTTACTTCCACCAGTTTTTTCTGTATACCATCCATCAAATGAATAACCCGTTCTTGTTGGTTCAGGCATACTACCATATTTTTCTTTATAAGTTACTTCTCTAGTATAATTTGCAGGTGTTCCGCCATTAGAATCTAAAGTAACAGTGTACTTTTTAGGTTCAAAATATATTATACAGTTTAAATCTCTATCTAATGACCTAATTGTTATTTTATTTCCTTCAACTAAAAAATAATTAGAAAAACAATTAGAAATATTTGATGATGAAATGCCATATCCTGGCGATGCAGTAAAGTTAATTGATTTAGTTGTTCCTTTTTCTATATACATTTCTTGTGGGCCTAAATTACTGCCAGATTCCAAATTACCATAGCTTTCATTATTGCTTTTTAATCTTATCATATAAGATTCAACAAAATACCATGGATTATTTATAGTTCCTTGACCTTTAACTTTCGCAAATGGTTGGATATATTCTGTAATTCTTACTGCAAGTCTATCATTCATATGTTTTGAATATAGTGCATCAGATACGAAATAATAATTGTCTGTTCCATCCTTTGATGATGTCCAATATCCAATACCTGGAGCTAACCATGATCCTTTATTGTCTAAGGAAAGCTTGTATTCATATGAACTAATAAATCCTCCATTTTTAAAACTTCCTTGTGCTATATAACCATTTTTTTCATAATTGTAATACTTATTTCCAACAATGTTTATGTATCTTTTATAATTAGAAAAATTCACAATATAATTATCTGTTGCCTTTGTTCCTTCATTATAAGTACTTGTAGCATTAATGAAAATTGGTATAAATATTAGTACAAGAAAAATTAATTTAAATATTCTTTTCATATCATCACCTATTATTATAAATATTATATCAATTATTTCTTTTTTTAACAATAATAATCTCTGGTACACCTAGTAAATTTATAAATTAAATTATTATAATTTAAAAGACACATGATTATTAACTAACCTATGTGTCTTTTTGATTTTTATAATGCTTTTCCATCTAATGAGAAACTTTTTGTATCTGTTATTTCTACATCAACTATTTTTCCAATTAATGATTTGCTTCCTTCAATGTTAACTAGTTTCATATTTTCTGTGTATCCACATACTTTACTACTATCTTTTTCACTTAATCCAGTTACTAAACATTTAACAGTTTTACCCATCATCTTTTTATTTGCTTCATTGCTATACTTGTTAACTACTTCATTTAATCTATGAAGTCTATCCATTTTTACTTCTTCACTTACAGTTTCTTTCATTAAAGCAGCGGGAGTATTTTCACGAGGACTAAATGCAAATGTAAAAGCTCCGTCAAATTTACATTTATTTACAACGTCAAGTGTTTCTTCAAAATCCTCTTCTGTCTCACCTGGGAATCCAACTATAATATCAGTTGTTATACTTGAACCTTTAACTTTTGAACGAATACTATCATATAATTTTAAATATTCTTCTTTTGTATATTTTCTATTCATTAATTTTAATATCTTATTGCTACCTGATTGAAGTGGTAAATGAATATATGGCATTATGTTATCATATTCAGCTATCACATCTATCATTTCTTCAGTGAAGTCCCATGGATGTGATGTTACAAATCTAATTCTATCTATTTTAGTTTCGGCAACATCTTTAAGAAGATTTGCTAAATTGTAGTCATCATACAAATCTTTTCCATATGCATTTACATTTTGACCAAGTAGTGTTACTTCTTTATATCCTAATTCTTTTAAATTTTTAACTTCATCAATTATACTTTCTTTTTTTCTGCTTCTTTGTTTTCCTCTTGTATATGGAACGATACAATATGTACAAAACTTGTCACATCCATATTGTATATCTACCCATGCTGAATAAATACTATCTCTAATAACTGGTACGTTTTCAACAACATCTCCTTCATAGCTTAATACTTCTATTTGTTGTTTTCTTGTATCAATTTTATTTTTAATAATTGATAATAAATTATCTAAATTATGAGTACCACATACAAAGTCAACATATTTATATTTATTTAATATTTCACTTACTACTACTTCTTCTTGAGCCATACATCCACAAATACCAATAATTAAATTTGGATTTGTAGTATCTTTAATATGCTTTAATACACCTAAAAATCCAAATACTTTATCATGTGCATTTTCACGGATAGCACAAGTATTTAAAATAACCACATCAGCTTCTTCAATTTCATCTGTATTTTCATAACCTACGCTTTTTAACATACCTCTGATTTTCTCAGAATCATGTTCATTCATTTGACAACCATAAGTTCTAACAAATGATTTCTTTCCCTTACCAAAATCAGTTAATTTAATATTATAATCTACATAATTAACTTCATTTTGATTTCTTTTTTTAGCATCTATCATATTAGGTGTTTTCATATTAATCAACTCCGGCGTTTATTATAGCATAAAAATAGAATATAAACAATTTATATTCTAATCTTTTTGTGATTCATATCTTAATGACAGCTCTTTTAATACTATAAGAATTAAAGGGGTAACTATATAATAAATTAAATCTAATTTAATCAACTTGCTTGTTAAAAAATAAAATATAAGTAAAATTATTAAACTAATTAAAAATACACAATTCAATTTATTATTATTTAACTTTATATTAAGATAACTAATTAATAATAATGAAATAACTATAGTAAGTAATAAATCTTTGATAATTAACTTTATTGTTAGCGAATCATTAAAGAAAAGTAATATAGATAAATAAATTAATACTTTTACAATAACAATTAATATATAATACTTTATACTTTGATAAATCTTCTTTGGTTTCTTTTTTTTGTTTCTTTAATATTTAATGCAATAATTAAAACATAAAGTATAGCTATTATAAAACAAATGATTCCTATTAAATGTTTTCTTATGAGTTGCATATCTAGACTCCTAATTAATATTTAAACACTATTATTCTTAAATAAATTATATCAAAATAAAAAGAATTAAACTAGTCATTTAATTCCTTTAATTCGAATATTATATCTCTTATTTCTGTAGCTCTTTCAAAATCTAATTTTGCTGCTGCTTCTCTCATTTCTATTTCTAATTTTGATACCATATCTTTTATTTCTTTTTTAGAATATTTAACTTTTTCTTGTTTTTGTTCTTTTTCTTCATTTGTGATAGCTTCGCTTATTGCTTTTATGATTGTTTTTGGAACAATATTATGTTCTTTATTATATGCTTCTTGTATACTTCTTCTTCTAGCTGTTTCATCTATAGCTATTTTCATAGCATCACTAATATAATCAGCATACATTATAACATGTCCATTAGCATTTCTTGCGGCTCTACCAATTGTTTGAATAAGACTTCTTTCACTTCTTAAGAATCCTTGCTTATCAGCATCCATTATACATATCAATGATACTTCTGGTATATCTAATCCTTCACGTAGAAGATTTATTCCAACTAAAATATCTATTTTTCCAAGACGAAGATTTCTTATTATATTAAGTCTTTCTAAAGTTTTTATTTCATTATGAAGATATGTGACTTTATAACCTAATTCTTTCAAATATGAAGTTAATTCTTCACTCATTCTAATAGTAAGTGTAGTAATTAAGACTCTTTCATTATTCTCTATTCTCTTATTAATTTCTTCAAGAATATTATCAATTTGGTTTTTAGTTGGTCTTACTTCAATTAGTGGATCTAAAAGTCCAGTTGGTCTGATTATTTGTTCTACTGGTTTATCTACAAGTGAAAGTTCATAATCACCAGGAGTTGCTGAAATATAAATTGTTTGATTTAGTTTTTCTTTAAATTCATCAAATTTTAAAGGTCTATTATCCATAGCACTTGGAAGTCTAAAACCATAATCAACTAATGTTTGCTTTCTCATATGGTCTCCATTATACATACCTCTAATTTGAGGAACTGTTACATGACTTTCATCTATTACAAGAAGAAAATCATCTGGAAAGAAATCTATCAAAGTTGTTGGAGTTTCTCCTGCATCTCTTAGTGATAAATGTCTACTATAATTTTCTATACCATGACAGAAACCAGTCTCTCTTAACATTTCTAAATCATACATTGTTCTTTCTTTTAAACGTTGTTCTTCTAATAATTTACCTTGACTATGTAATTCTTCTAATCTAGAATTTAATTCTTTTTCTATTCTTGATGTTGCTTCTTTCATTTTTTCATCACTTGTTACGAATAATGATGCTGGAAATATACTTACAGTTCTTACACTATTAATCGTTCTACCAGTTAAAGGTTCAAAAAAACTTATTTTTTCTATTTCATCTCCAAACATTTCTATTCTTATTCCATTTTTCTTTTCACCAATTGGAATTAATTCTATAGTATCTCCGTTTACTCTGAAAGTACCACGTTTAAAATCAATAGTATTTCTTTCATATTGCATACTAATTAATTTTTCTAATATAACATCTCTATCTATACTTTGCCCAACATATAAATTAAGCATTTTGTTTATATATTCTTCTTTTTCACCAATACTATATATACAAGAAACACTTGATACTATAATTGTATCTCTTCTTTCTATAATTGAAGATACTGCTGCATGTCTTAATTCATCTATTTCATCATTTATTGATGAATCTTTTTCAATATATAAATCTTTAGATGGAACGTATGCTTCTGGTTGATAGTAATCGTAGTATGATACAAAATATTCAACTCTATTTTCTGGAAACAATTCTTTAAATTCGCTATAAAGCTGTCCAGCTAAAGTTTTATTATGCGCTAAAACTAAAGTTGGTTTATTCGTTTTTGCTATTACATTAGCTATGGTGAAAGTTTTTCCTGTTCCAGTTGCTCCTAATAATACTTGATTCTTTTTCCCTTTATTTATACCGTCAACAAGTTCATCAATAGCGTGTGGTTGATCTCCACTTGGAAGATAATTACTGACTAATTTAAACATAATATTTTTCTCCCTTTCTCATAACTTATCGTGACTTTTTTATAATCAACAAATTTTATTTTTTGAATTAAATAACATAAATACTTTTTGTTACATTATTTTATCATTTTTGTATTGAAAAAACAATGTAATCGATAGAATGTATGTTTTTATTATCCTCTATTTTTTTATAAAAATACCATTAATATACTAACATAATCTGTATTTTTTCATTACTTATTTTGCATATTAAAAGTATTCTGTTTAAATTCTCTTTTTATTAACTTTAATAATATCATCATCCAATATTATTTTTTCAATATTTACTCTGTGAAAATAAAATTTACTTTTCTGCTTTTCTTCTAATATTTTTCGACATTTTTTAACAAACTGATGTTCTTAAATTTATATTTATGCTATAATAATATAAAGTAGATAGTTTGCAGAACATCCATGGTTCTTTGAATTTAAATGTTCTCTATTTTGTGTAATTAATATACTTCTACTTTTCTAAAAAGGGAATAAGTATTAAGGCATAAAATTAGTTCCCATTAAGTATAAGGAGGTGAAAGTGTGAAAAACAAAAAGTCTCTTTTAAGTCTTGGCATTTTAACACTTGTATTAGTTTTAGGTGTTGGTTATGCTGTTGTATCTAGTGTAGACCTTTCTGTTAATGGTACTGCTAAAGTTCAAGGAGTTGATTTAAAAGTTGCATTTAATGGAACAACTGAAGTATCTAGTAAAGATAAAGTAACTGCTACAGCGACTGATGGCAGTTTAACAGCTAATATTACTGTTAAAGATTTAACTTTAAATGAAACGGTGACTGCAACATATACAATTAAAAATACCGAAACAGATGTAGATGCTAGTTTAATACAAAAAAGTATTGCAAATGATAAGGATGAATATTTTCAGGTAACTACTGATGCAACAACTGCTAAAACTATATCTGCAGGTGGAACTACTACTGTAACAGTTAGTGTTAAATTGATTAAAACTCCAGTTTTAGATGCCGACTCAACTGCAAATATAACAGTTAATTTAACTGCGACACCAGTTCAAAAATAACTGATATTTAGTGGAAAGTAAGTAAAGAAGGGATATTTATGAAAAGAGATGAATTTAAAGTTTATATCATTGAGTTACTATTAATATCTATTTTATTCTTTACTCTCTTTGCACCAAATATTATTTCAAGAATCATATTATCACTCATTATTTTGATTTATGCAATAATTATTAGTAAACTGTTAAAGAACAGAAAGACAAAATCAATGTATAAAAAAGAAATAATGATTTTAATGATAATATTTGCTTTGGTGTATTTAGGTATATTTTATTTGATGGGTTTATATTTTGGATTTAGACAATCAAAAATAACTTTATCAATATGGTCTATCATTAATTATATTATTCCATTAACAATAATTATTTTATCTTCTGAAGTTATAAGAAATATACTATTGCAACAAGATGTTACTATTAGAATTAAATCTAAAAAGTTTAACCTATCACAGATACTTACTTATGTGGCAATGATATTAATTGATTTAGCAGTTTATATTGATATTTATAATTTAAATAATTTAAATGAATTTTTAACTGCACTTGGATTTGTATTATTTGCTTCTCTATCTTCCAATTTACTATATAATTATATTTCTGTTAGGTATGATGCAAAAGGAATTATTATATATAAGCTTATTACCACATTATATATGTATATAATTCCAATTGTTCCAGATGTTTATATTTTTTTTAAATCATTTTTTAAAATGATAAGTCCATATATTATTTACGTTATAATTGAAAGATTATACTCAAAAAATGATTTGTTTAATTCTTATAATGAAAGAAAGAAAAATATTATTGGTAATACCATTTTATTTATTGTGATGACTTTACTTGTGATGTTAATATCTTGTAAATTTTACTATGGAGTATTAGTTGTTGGATCTAATAGTATGATGGGTTCTATTGATAAAGGAGATATTGTTATATTTGAAAAGTATACTAATCAAAATATTCAAAAAGGACAAGTAATAATCTTTAATTATAATGGCATACAAACGATACATAGAGTTTCAGATGTGAAAATAGTTAATAATGAATATAGATATTATACTAAAGGAGATGCAAATAAAAGACAAGATGATGGATATATAACTAATGATGAAATATATGGATTAGTTAACTTAAAAGTTAAATATTTAGGTTATCCAACAATATGGATTAGAGATATGTTTAATTAAAAAAATATAAAAAGGAGGTAATAATGTATGAAGAAAAATCAAGTTAATGCAATACTTTATAATCAAGCAAAAAGAAGAAATACAGTATTTGCTTTAATTAGTATAATTATTATTGTTTCTGTAATTACTTTATCCTTCTTTATGATATTCTTTGAAAGATCAAAAAAACAATATGTAAGTTATGATGAAACAAGTAATATTGATTATAAAATATTTTTAAATGATAATGAATTCTTTGATAGCAATTATTTGGATAAAAATAATAGATATATTGCAAGCTTGATAAATTACATAAATGCCAGTTTCAATTATAAATTATCTCTAAATAAAGAAGATATCGAATATAAATATTTTTATAGAATTGATGCTGATATTAAAATAGTTGAGAAAGGAACTGACAATCCTTTATATAATAAAACAAGTATATTAAAAACAAGCGATGAAAAAATTGGATATTCAAACGAAATTATAATAAATGAAAATGTTAATATAGATTATAATCACTATAATAGTTTAGCAAAAAAATTAGTTACATTTTATAACCTTGATGATACTGAAAGCACTTTAACAATTAATATGTATGTTAATGTAATTGGTACTTGTGAAGATTTTGAAGAAAATAATAATGGTGAAGCAGTAATTAGTTTAGTAATTCCTCTTACTACAAATACAGTTGGAATTGATGTAATCAATAATTCAATAAATAATAAGAATGTTATAGAATGTAAGAATGCTAATTCAAACAACTATATATTTATAATTTTAGGAGTTATTATAGCACTTATTGATTTAGGATTAGTGGTTTATACTATTAGATACGAAATAACAACTAAAACTGCAGAAAATATTTATGAAAAGGAATTAAAAAAGATTTTAAATAATTATAGTTCATACATTCAAATAATAGATAATGACTTTGAATTTAATGATTGTCAAATGTTAAAAGTAAATGATTTTACCGATATGTTAGAAATTAGTGATAGAATTAGACAACCTATTCTTATGAAGGAAAATAATGAAAAAACAGGAGCATATTTTGTAATACCTAGTAATACAAGAATATTATATGTATATAGATTGAAAGTTAGTGACATTCAAAAAGAAATGAAAAAAGAATAAAAAAGATTTAGAAGATTTTTAGTAATTTCTTATAAATCTTTTTTTCTAGGAGATTAAAAAATGATAAAAAATAGAAAGCAAAAAACACCAACACCATTTTATAAAATATATCCACTACTCTTATTCGTGTGTACCTGTTTTATGTGTGTTGGATATGCAGTAGTTAATTCAATAACACTTGATATAAAAGGAGCTGCAATTGCTAAGTCACAAGAAGAAGTATTTATAACAGACGTTAATTATGTAAGTAATGTTAATGCTAATTTAGAAAACTCTAAAATAATAAATGCTTACCAAACAATGTTAAATAGTAATATAACTTTGTCAGATACTGATCCCTATTCTTCTATAACTTATTCAATAACAATGTACAATTCAACAGATTATGATTATTATTTTGAAAAAGTTGATTATTTATCTGATGATACAACTTATAGTAATGAGGATATTGTATTTGAAATAAGTGGAATATCATCTGGTGACATATTAAATGCTAAAGAATATGTAACAATCAATTTAACTTTTCATTATAAAAATAATATATTATCTAACAATAATACTTTGATCTCATATTTAAACTTTAAATTTGATTTCTTTTCATTTAAGGTCGACAGTTGGGGAAAAATTGCAAAAGCTATTAAAAATGGTTATTCAAGTAGATATAATTTAGGTGATACTAAAGAAATAGATTTAGGAAATTATGGAAAACATACTGTAAGAATCGCTAATATTTCAACTCCAGATGAATGTAGTCAAGAAAATTTTTCTCAAACTGCTTGTGGATTTGTAATTGAATTTGTTGATATATTAGAAAAAACTCATAACATGAATTCTAGTAGTACAAACGTAGGTGGATGGGAAGCAAGTGAAATGAGAAGCTTCATAAATAATGATATATTTAGTTCTTTACCATCGGATTTACAGGATAAAATAATAGATACTAAAGTAATATCAGGTCATGGAAATCAAGATACAAATAATTTTGTAACAATAGACAATCTATACTTATTAGATGCTAAAGAAATATATGGTATAGAATATAACAGTACAGAAAATGCATCCTCAGATAACGCTAAGAATAATGAAAGACAGCTAGATTATTATCTCGCTCAAGGAACAACTCCAAGTGCTAACACTAATGCTATCAAGCAAAGATATGAAAAAAATTTTTGGTGGTGGTTTCGTACCGCTAATGGTGGTAGTTCTACTGGTTTCTTTGGTGTTGGTAGTAATGGTGTACATTATAATTTTAATTCAAATAATACTGGTGGCATTTCCCCTGCATTTAGAATAGGATAAATAATACATATTGTTTTTTATGTTTAAATTTGATAGAATTAATTATACTATAAGTAGAAAGGAGATTTTATGAAAAAACAAACACTTATAATTAGTATTGTTTCAGTTTTGATTATTTCTTTAATAGTTATCCTAGTTTTAGTTAATAATAATAGTGGCAATAAAGGTTCTATAGAAACAAGTAGAGATGCTAAAAGTATGTTAAAAAGTATTTTCAAAGAAAATGAAAATGATTTACCTAATAGTTTAGAAATAACAGAAATTAATGTTTCTAGTGTTGAAGAAGTAAGTGCTTTTACTGGATTAAAATCAAATTCTGATGTTGAATTTTTAGTTGTTGCTGAACCTATGATGAGTTCGCAAGCATTTAGTACTGTTGTAGTTAAAGCTAAAGATAATGCTGACATCGAAAGTATGAAACAAGAAATGCTTGATAATATAGATACTAGGAAATGGATTTGTGTTAGTGCTGATAAGTTATATGTAACTAATAATGGTAATATAATATTTTTAGTTATGACAGAGGAAGATTGGGCCGATATAGTACTAAATGGATTTAAAAAATATGTTAACAATGATATTGGAAAAGTATTAGAAAAAAATTCTTCAGAAAAAATAGATTTTCCTGATTCTGCAAACTAATAAATAGCACCATTAAAATGGTGCTTTAATTAAGGAGTGAAATATGTTATTTACAAGTATTAGTTTTTTATATTATTTCTTACCTATTACATTAATTTTATATTTTATTGTTCCTAAAAAATATAAAAATGTTATATTACTAGTTTCATCATTATTATTTTATTTTTATGGAGAACCTATATATGTATTTTTAATGATTGCAGAGATACTTATTGCATATTTTGGAGCATTACTTATAGATAAATATAAAGATAAAACTATATTAATCATTTTACTAATGATACATATATCATTATTATTTATATTTAAATATACAGATTTTATATTAACAAACATTAATAATATATTTAATGCAAATATCAATCTATTAAAGTTAGCTTTACCTATTGGTATAAGTTTTTATACATTTCAAATAATTAGTTATGAAGTTGATGTTTATAAAAAGAAAGTTAGTGTACAAAAAAATATAATTAATTTAGCTACTTATGTTTCTTTATTTCCACAATTAATAGCTGGTCCAATTGTAAGATATGAAAGTATTAATGAAGAATTAGATAATAGAAAAACTACATTTAATGATTTTAGTTATGGTGTTAGAAGATTTATAATCGGGCTTTCTAAGAAAGTTTTACTTGCTAATGTACTTGGTGAACTTTGTAGTACATTTAATACTATTAGTGATAAAACTGTTGTATTCTATTGGTTATTTGCTATTAGTTATATGTTACAAATATATTTAGATTTTTCTGCATATTCTGATATGGCTATTGGTCTTGGAAGAATGTTTGGATTTCATTTTTTAGAAAACTTTAATTATCCATATATTTCTAAAAGTATAACTGAATTTTGGAGAAGATGGCACATGTCATTAAGTTCTTGGTTTAAAGACTATGTTTATATTCCTCTTGGTGGAAGCAGATGTGAAAAAACTAAAATAATAAGAAATATATTTGTAGTGTGGTTTTTAACAGGATTATGGCATGGAGCTAGTTGGAACTTTATAATATGGGGATTATTATTTGGAATAGTTTTAGTTATTGAAAAATTATTTTTACAAAAAGTTTTAGATAAAACGCCTAATATATTTAAACATATTTATGTATTATTTATAGTTATGATTAGTTTTGTTATATTTAATGGAGAAAATATAATAAATAATATTCAAGGTTTATTTGGTATAAATAATATTTCATTTATAAATAGCGTTAGTATTCATTACTTAAAAAATTATTTAATTATATTAATAATATCTATATTAGCTTGTACTCCCCTATTTAAAAATATAATAGAAAAACTTAAAAATAATAAAAAGATTAATAA
>USNG01000023.1 GCA_900556025.1 uncultured Mycoplasmatota bacterium | reverse complement strand
TTGATGTTAAAATTATTTCTGATACAACAGGATTAACCATTGAAGAAATAGAAAAACTATAAGGTTATAAAAAACAAAATATAATTTATTAATAAAAAATTACTTGTATCATAATATTTATTGTGCTATAATACATTTGACAACGAAGAGTGGGCAGAAATACCCACTCTTTAATTTATTAAAGGAGGTCTTTTATGGAAGAAAAAATAATTAATGCAATTAAAAAGCCATTAGAAGAAAAAAATATTGAATTAGTTGGAGTTCACATGGGGGAAGAAGATGGTGAAAAAACTTTGTTTGTAACTATTGATAGCGCTTCTGGAGTAGATATGGACTTATGTGTGGAAGCAACTCATATTGTAGATCCAATTATTGATAGTTTAGACCTAGAAATAGAAGATTATGTTTTAGACGTAGGGAGCAAAGGAGTAAAAGAAGATGAAGAGATCTAAAGTTGAAGAAACTGGAAAAATGGATGGAAAAGAGTTTAAAAAAGCATTAGATGCAATAGTAAAAGAAAAAGGAATAGATGAAGATGTAATAATTGATGCAATGCAAACAGCATTATCAACAGCATTCAAAAAAAATGAAAAAGCTGATTACACTTCAAGAGTTCTAATTGATAGAAATACTGGAGAAATCAAAGTATTTAAAGTAACTACTATTGTTGATGATTATAATGATGATGACGATGACATTGATCCAGAAACAGGAGAAGTAAAAGTTAAACATGATTATTTAAATGAAATGACAATAAGTGATGCTAAAGAAATTAATAAAGATTATCAAGTTGGTGATGAAATTCTAGAAGAAGTTACACCACATGATTTTGGTAGAGTAGCAATTAGTGTTGCTAAACAAGTAGTATTACAAAAAGTAAGAGAAGCAGAACGTGAGAAAGTAATGAGTGAATTTGCTGATAAGCAAGATGAATTAATGATAGGATTCTTAGCTATGGAAGATGCTAGAAATTATTATGTTGATTTAGGCAAAGCAAGAGGAATTTTACCAAAAACAGAATTAATTCCAGGAGAAAAATTAACTATGGGAGATTCAATAAAAGTTTATATTACAAAGATTGAATCTACTACAAAAGGACCACTTATTCTAACATCAAGAAAAAATTATGGTTTTGTTAAAAGATTATTTGAACATGAAATACCAGAATTTGCTGATGGAACTTTAGAATTAAGAGGAGTAGCAAGAGAAGCTGGAGTAAGAAGCAAAGTATGTGTTGCATCTACTAATCCAAATGTCGATCCAGTAGGAAGTTGTATTGGTGAAAAAGGTAGAAGAATTGCTAACATAATTAATGAGTTAGGTGGAGAAAAAATAGATTTAATAGCTTATAGTAATGATCCAGAAGAATTCATTGCTAATGCATTAAGTCCAGCTAAAAACTTAAATGTAAGTATAACTGATGAAAAGAAAAAAGAAGCTTTAGTTATAGCAGATGATGAAAATTTAAGCTTAGCAATAGGAAAGAAAGGCATTAATATTAAACTTGCAAGTAAATTAACAAAATATACAATTAATATTAAGACTTTAAGTGATATTAACAAACAAATCAATTCATAGGAGGTAAAATATGAAAGTAAAAAAAGTACCTATGAGAACATGTGTTGTAACACATGAAAAATGTGAAAAAAAAGATTTACTTAGAATAGTTAAAAATAATGAAGGAGTAGTTTTTGTTGATGATACTCTAAAAGCAAATGGAAGAGGCGCTTATCTAAAAAAAGATAATAATGTTATAGAAAAAGCAAGAGCTTCTAAAGTATTAGAGCGTCATTTAGAAACAAAAATAGAAGATAAAATATACGATGAATTATTAACTAAAATATAAGAAAGGGAGGATGAAATATGAGTATAGAAGATTATGCTTTAGAACTTGGTATTGATTCTAGTGAAGTTATTAAAAAACTTAAAGAATTAGGATATAAGTATAATAATAAGGAAGATATTCTAGATGATGAAGCAATAATAATGTTAGACCAAGAAATTGGAGATTTATCTAGTGAAGAAAATAATTTAACTGAAGAATTAGCAAGTAAATTTGAAATGGAAGATAGAGCAGAAGAAGCTGCTCTAGCATACAATATTGAATTAGACGAAGAAGTAAAAGTAAAAGAGAAAATTAAGAAAAAAGATTCAGTTAAAGTACAAAAAGATGAAGATTTAGTACTTAAAAAGAAAAATATTTATAAAAATAAAACAAAACTTCAAAGTAATAAAGAAACAGTTGAGTCTAACGTAGTTTTATATAAAGAAGGTATGAGTGTAGCAGATTTAGCTGCTTCTTTAGGAGTAACAGCTACAGACTTAGTTAAAAAATTAATTGAAATGGGTCTAATGATATCATCTAGTCAAGCTATATCTTTTGAAGATGCTAGTATTATTGTATTAGATTATGGAAAAGAATTAGTTAAAGAAGAAACTACAGATATTAGTAATTTTGAAGAATATGTAATTACAGATAAAGAAGAAGATTTAGAATCAAGACCAGCAGTAGTAACAATAATGGGACATGTTGATCATGGAAAAACTACATTATTAGACTATATTAGAAATTCTCACGTAGCAAGTGGAGAGGCTGGCGGAATAACTCAAGCAATAGGTGCATACCAAGTTGAAAAGAATGGAAAGAAAATTACATTCATAGATACTCCAGGACATGCAGCATTTACAGAAATGAGAGCTAGAGGTGCTAGTGTAACAGATATTGTTATTATAATTGTAGCTGCTGATGATGGAGTAATGCCTCAAACAAAAGAAGCAATCGATCACGCAAAAGCAGCAGGAGTACCTATTATAGTTGCTGTTAATAAGATTGATAAACCAAATATTAATGTTGAAAAAATAATGAGTGAATTATCTGAATTAGGATTAGTACCAGAAGAATGGGGTGGAGACACAATATTCGTTAAAATAAGTGCTAAATCTGGAGAAGGAGTAGACTTATTATTAGATAATATTAATGCTTTATCAGAAGTATTAAATTTAAGAGCTAATCCAAATAGATATGCTACAGGAAGTGTTATTGAAGCTAAATTAGATAAGAGTAGAGGTCCAGTTGTTACATTATTAATTCAAAATGGAACATTAAGACTAGGAGATCCTATAGTAGTTGGCGTAAATCATGGTAAAGTTCGTACACTTTGTGATGATAATGGTCATGAAATAGTATCAGCAGAACCATCAAAACCAGTAGAAATCACTGGATTAGAAGATGTACCAGTAGCTGGAGACAAATTTATGGCATTTGAAAGTGAAAAAGAAGCTAGAACAGTAGCCATGAAGAGAAAAGAAATCGAAAAAGGAAAGAAATTTGCTCATAAAGCATTAAGTTTAGATGAATTATTTGATTCTATTAAAGAAGGTAGAAAAGAAATAAATATTGTACTTAAAACTGATGTTAAAGGTAGTGAAGAAGCTGTTAAAAATGCTTTACTTAAAATTAATGTAGAAGGCGTTAAAATAAATGTAATTAGAAGTGGGGTTGGAACAATTACTGAAAGCGATGTAGTTTTAGCTCATGCATCTAACGCAATTATTATTGGTTTTAATGTTAGTCCTACAAAGGAAACTAAAGAAACTGCAAAAGGCTATGGAGTAGACATTAGACTTTATAATATTATTTATAAATTAGTAGAAGAAATTGAAGCTGCTATGAAAGGTATGCTAGATCCAAAATTTGAAGAAGTAATAATTGGAGAAGCAGAAGTAAGACAATTATTCCATTTTTCAAAAGTTGGAAATATTGCAGGTTCACATGTAACAAGTGGTGTTGTAAAAGTTAATACTCCATGTAGAGTAATTAGAGATGGTATAGTAGTAACTACTTCAAAAATAGCTTCACTTCAAAGAGAAAAAGATCAAGCTCATGAAGTTAAATCTGGATTTGATTGTGGTATGACAATAGAATCATTCCCTGATATCAAAGAAGGAGATAGAATTGAAGCATTTGAAATAAAGGAAGTGAAAAAATAATGCGTAACTTAAAAGGTGAAAGAGTAGCTTCTGATATGCAAAGAGAACTAGGAAATATATTATTATTAGAAGCAAAAGATGAAGATTTTAAAAATGTAACAATAACTGATGTAGAAGTAACAAATGACTTAAGTTTTGCAAAAATATATTTCACTACTACTGATAATAGAGAAAAAGTAGAAAAAGATTTAAACAATGCTGCTGGATTTTTTAGAAGCATGTTAGCAGAACGTTTAGAAATAAGACATACTCCAGAATTAAGATTTATATTTGATGAATCAATTGAATATGGAGCAAAAATCGAAAAAATAATAGAAGAACTTCATAACGAAGAAAACTAATTCTAAAGTAACTGTAATTTGACAGTTACTTTTTTTTATGCTAGTATATTATCTATAAAAGGAGATTACTATGGAAAGATTACATATAATGTGTACTTGTCGATGTATCAATTGTTTACTTTGTAAAGAAGTAAAATTTTATAATGTAATAAATTAGTAAGTGAAAAAGTCTAAACTCTTAATATAAAAGAGTTAAATTATTTTAAATAAAATTAAATAAAATATAAAAAATGGCTATTCACAAATAGCCATTTTAATATACTTTAATATAAAGAAAAGAGGATATTTATGAAAATATATAATACATTAACAAGAAAAGTAGAAGAATTTATACCATGGGATAGTAAAGAAGTAAAATTTTATTCTTGTGGACCAACAGTTTATCATTATGCTCATATAGGAAATATGAGAAATTATATTGGAAATGATATTTTAGACAGAACATTAAGATACATTGGATACAATGTTAAAAGAGCAATGAATATTACAGATGTAGGACACTTATCAAGTGATTCAGACTCTGGTGTTGATAAAATGGTAGCAAGTGCTCAAAAAGAACATAAATCAGTTTTAGATATAGCAGCTTTTTATACAGATGCATTCTTTAAAGATTTTGATTTAGTTAATTGTAGAAGACCAGATATCGTATCAAAAGCAACTGATAATATTGATATGTATATAAAAATAATAACTAAATTACTTGAAAAAGATTATGCATATATAGCTGGTGGAAATGTTTATTTTGATACTTCTAAGTTAGATGATTATTACGTACTTACTAACCATAAAGAAGATGATATGGTAGTAGGTGTAAGAGAAGGCGTAGAAGAAGACGATAACAAGAGAAATCAAGCAGACTTTGTACTTTGGTTTACTAAATCAAAATTTGAAAGTCAAGAATTAAAATGGGATTCACCTTGGGGATATGGATACCCTGGATGGCATATTGAATGTACTGGTATTAACTTAAGATATTTAGGAGAATATTTAGACATTCACACAGGTGGAGTTGATAATATTTTCCCACATCATACAAATGAAATAGCTCAAAGTGAAGGATATTTAGGACATAAATGGTGTAAATATTGGTTCCATAATGAACATTTAAATGATGACACAGGAAAAATGTCAAAAAGTAAAGGTGCTGTATTAAGCGTAACTGTTTTAAAAGAACAAGGATATGATCCATTATCATTTAGATATTTCTGCCTTTCAAGTCACTATAGAAAACAATTAGTGTTTACATATCCTGCATTAGATGGAGCACAAACTGCATATAAAAAATTAAAAAGTAAAGTATTATCTTTAAGTCAAGAAGGTAATATTGAACAAGATAAATTCGATGAATATAAACGTAAATTTACTGATTATTTAGAAGATGACTTAAATACATCAAATGCTTTAACATTAGTTTATGATTTACTTAAAGATGAAAATGTTAATGATATAACTAAATTTAAATTAATTGAAGACTTTGATAATGTTTTAGCTTTAGATTTAACTAAAAAAGAAGAAATAAATGAATTTAGTGAAGAAGAAATTAAATATATCGAATCTAAAATAGAAGAAAGAAAGGAACACAAGAAAAATAAAGAATTTGATAAAGCAGATGCTATCAGAAATGAATTACTTGAAAAAGGTATAGAATTACTTGATACTAGAGAAGGAACAAAATATAAAAGAGCATAACTTATAATTGACAATTAAAATTAATTATTGTATACTCTTAACTATAAACAAAGACCAAGAGGAGTAATTTAAGTAGTTTATTAGAGATGAAAAGTCATCGGGTGAAAGCTTTTCTTAAATGAATTAAATGAAGGTAGCTTGTGAGTTTAACATCAGAAATATAAGTAAGATGTTACGTAATTATGCGTTAAATAAATAGAGTTTTAAATAAGGTGGTACCACGATATAATCGTCCTTTGGTATTGCCTTTTTATTTTGGAGGAAAGAATTATGAAT
Organism: uncultured Mycoplasmatota bacterium; assembly: GCA_900556025.1. The sequence goes on along the minus strand of USNG01000023.1, from coordinate 21,532 downwards.
GAAAATTTTGATGCATTTGATGAATATGCAATGAAATATGACATGAATATAAAAGAGATAGCTTATAAATATAATCATTCTTATAGAGTCGTCCATCAAGCAGAAGAAATATCAAGAAGTATTGAATTAGACGAAGAAGAAAAAGATTTAGCGTCATTAATAGCTTTACTTCATGATATAGCAAGATTTGAACAATGGAAGAGATATAAATCATTTTCTGATACAAAAGAATTTGATCATGGAGACGAAGGAGTAAAAATATTATTTGAGGATGGAATGATTGATAAATTTATTGCCAAAAAGTCTGATTATGATGTTATTAAAAGTGCAATAAAATATCACAATAAGTTTCAAATTCCTACTTCTTTATCAGTAAGAGAAACACTTCATTCAAGAATAATAAGAGACGCAGATAAATTAGACATTATTTATGCCATGAGTACAGATAAACTAATAAGTATAACAGATGATGATTCAGAAATATCTGAAGAAGTAAAAGAAAAATTCTTTAGTCATAATGAAATAAGAAAAGAAATAACTAAATCTAAAAATGATAAAATAGTATTAATGTTAGCTTTAATATTTGATTTAAATTATGTCTATTCTAAACATCGAGTCTTAGATGAAGAATATTTAGAAAGAATTTTAGAAAACTTAAATAACAAAAAAATGTTTAAACCATTCATAGATGAAGGTATTAAATATTTGAAAGGGGAATTGAATTAATATGTTAGATAAAAAATATAATCATAAAGAAGTAGAAAAAAATAAATATAAAAGTTGGAAAGAAAAAGGATATTTTGATGCTGGAGATAAAAGCAAAGAACCATTTTGTATAGTTATACCTCCACCAAATGTTACTGGAAATTTACATTTAGGTCATGCATTAAATGGTAGTATTCAAGATGTTATTATTAGATATAAAAAGATGCAGGGATATGATTGTTTATGGCTTCCAGGAATGGATCATGCAGCAATCGCAACAGAAGCTAAAGTTGTTAATAGACTTAAAGAAAATGGAATTAATAAATATGAATTAGGACGTGAAGGTTTCTTAGAAGAATGCTGGAAATGGACTGAAGAACATAGAAGTAATATTCATAAGCAATGGGAAACACTTGGTTTAACAGTTGACTATAATCATGAAAGATTTACTCTTGACGAAGGATTAAATGATGCAGTTAATGAAGTATTTATTAGACTTTATAATGAAGGGCTTATATATCGTGGTGAAAAGATAATTAACTGGGATCCAGTAGCTAAAACAGCTTTATCAAATGAAGAAGTTATTTATAAAAATGATCCAGGAGCTTTTTATCACATCAAATATTTTATTGAAGGAACAAAAGATTATTTAGATGTAGCAACTACTCGTCCTGAAACACTATTTGGTGATACAGCAGTAGCAGTTAATCCAGAAGATAAAAGATATAAAGATTTAATAGGTAAGAATGTTATTCTTCCAATTGTTAATAAATTAATACCAATCATAGGAGATAAACATGCTGATCCAGAATTTGGAACAGGATGTGTTAAAATTACACCAGCTCATGACCCTAACGATTTTGAAGTAGGTGAAAGACATAATTTAGAAAGAATTCTAATTATGAATGAAGATGCTACTATGAATGAGAAAACTGGTAAATACAATGGCATGACTCGTGAAAAATGTAGAGAAGAATTACTTAAAGATTTAGAAAGTGAAGATTTATTAATTAGCATTGAAAAAATGATACATAGTGTAGGTCATTCTGAAAGAACAGACGCAGTAGTAGAACCATATCTTTCTAAACAATGGTTTGTTGATATGAGTGGTATGAGTAAAGATTTACTTGATGCTCAAAAAGGTGGAGACAATAAAATTAACTTTGTACCAAAAAGATTTGAAAAAGTTTTAAATCACTGGATGGAAGATTGTCATGATTGGTGTATTAGTCGTCAATTATGGTGGGGACACAGAATTCCAGCATGGTATAAAGGTGAAGAAATTAAAGTACAAAAAGAATGTCCAGGAGAAGGATGGACACAAGACGAAGATGTATTAGATACATGGTTTAGTAGTGCATTATGGCCATTTAGTACACTTGGTTGGCCAAATAATACAGAAGATTTAGAAAGATATTTCCCAACTGATGTTCTTGTAACAGCATATGATATTATCTTCTTCTGGGTAGCAAGAATGGCATTTTCATCATTAAAACAAATGAATAGTCGTCCATTTAAAGATTGTATTATTCATGGACTTATTCGTGATAAACAAGGTAGAAAAATGTCTAAATCTTTAGGAAACGGTATTGATCCTATGGATTTAATTGATGAATATGGTTGTGACTCATTAAGATATTACTTAACAACAACATCAGCAATGGGTATGGATATTAGATTTGATACTGATAAAGTAGCTTCTACTTGGAATTTTATAAATAAATTATGGAATGCAACTAGATTCGTATTAATGAAATTAGAAAACTTTGAACAAAAAGATTACAAACTAGAAAATTTAAATGAATCAGATAAATGGATTCTAACAAGATTAAATGAAACAATCAAAAAAGTAACTAAATCTATGGATAAATATGAATTTAATAATGCTGGAAGTACACTATATTCATTTATATGGGATGATTTTTGTGATAGATATATTGAAATGTCTAAATTTAGTGAATCTAATGGTACTAAATCTACATTACATTATGTATTAGAATGTATTATAAAAATGATGCATCCATTTATGCCTTTTGTAACAGAAGAATTATATGGAAGCTTAAACTTTAAAAATAAAGAATCATTAATGTTAGAAAACTATCCAAAATATGATAAAAAATTAGTATTCAAAAAAGAAGAAAAAGAAATAGAAGAATTAAGTGAATATATAACATTATTTAGAAACAAAAAAGTAGAAAATAAAATATCTAGTGATTTCGAAGTAATAGATTATAATCATAATGAATTACTAAATAATATGTTGAAACTTAATGATAAAATAGTAGAAAAATCTAAATTTAATGATAAAGTAACAATAGAATTATATAACTATAAATTTGATATTTATTTTGATAATTCATCAAATAGTCTTGAAGAAGAAAAGAAAAAAGCAGAAGAAATAGCTAAATTAGAAACTTCTATTGAAAGACGTAAAAAACTATTATCAAATGAAAATTATGTTAATAAAGCACCAGAAGCTATTGTTAATAAGGAAAGAGAAGATTTAGAAAAAGAAATAGCTAAATTAGAAATATTAAAAAAGTAATAAAATAAAGACTCTTAATAAATAAGAGTTTTTATTTATGAAAAAAATGTATATTTTTGTAGTTTATTGTGCTATACTTACTATAGCATAATAGAAGGAGAAAAGAAATGAAAAACAAATTTAAAAAACTTTTAATATCTTCTCTTGTATTATTAGGACTTTCTGGCTGCGTAAAGTTTAATACTACAATGGATATTAAAAATGACAAATCAATGGATTATTCAGTAATATATGGAATGACATCTACATTGATTAATGATCAACAAATGTTATCTGATGAAGAAAAGAAAGAGTTAGAATCTAAAGGATTTAAAGCTGAAGATTATAAAGATGACAAATATACTGGTATTAAATTAACTATCAGTTTTGATAATATAGATGATGTTAGTACAGATAATGATACAGAATTTAGTTTATCAAAAATCGCAGATAAAAGTGAGAAGTTAGAAAATATATTTAAAGTAAAAAAAGGTTTATTAAAAAATACATATACAGCTAACTTTAAATTTGATCAAAATGATAGTGGAATGAGTGATACAGATTTTGATACAGATATGGATGATGATACATCATATGATATTCAATCCTCTCCAGCCACTTCAATAGGTTCACTAGGCAGTAGTAAATACGATACTTTCAAAACAGACGTAGAAAGTATTTATAGACAAGCATTAACAAAATTTGCCAGTGATTCATTAACTACAGCAACAGCTAAAACTTATTGCAGCAAAAACGCTTGTACAACTCCTAATGAAACAGGTGTAAGTACTACAAGTAATTATATTGTTAAGCTAGATAAAACTGGAAAAATAACATATATTTGTGTTTGGAATGACTCATATATTTATGAGAAAAAAGGAACAGATATTAAGATAAATGATATAAATACAGATGCAATTAAAGTTAATTCAAATGTAAAAGTTACAAAGTACACAGTAGCTACTGCAACTACTAAAGAAGTACCTTTTGCATTCACTCCAGTATATCAATCATTACAAGCAGCAACAAAAGAAAATGATAATAGTGGTTTTGAAGATTCAATGATGAATGCTATGATGAGTTCTATGGATTTAAAATACATAGTTAATCTTCCATATAAAGCTGTTAGCTCAAATGCAACACAAAAATCAAATGAAGATAAAACTTTAACATGGGATCTAACAACTCTAAAAGAAAACGAAAATATTAAATTTGAATTTTATATTTATAATATAACTAACATTCTTATAGGAGTAGGAGTTATAGTAGTAGTTTTAATTATTGTTATTTTGTTAATAGTAAAATCAAAAAAATCTAAAAAAGATAAAACAGAGCCTATTAATAATGTAGAAAATAATAATGAAATAAATAATGTTCAAGTACAACCTGAAAATACAAATGTTGCAGGAACTGAACCAATTGTTTCAAATGAAGTAAATGATTCAATAAATAGTGTAGTAGGATTAACAGAGAAACCTAGTCAATCTGAAGTTGTAACACCAGTAGCGCCTGTTGTTAATGATGTTTCTGCTCCTATAGTTGAGTCACCAGTTATAGATACACCTGTAACTGAAGTGGTAACTCCAGAGGTACCAACAGTTGAAACTCCAGCAGTAGAGCCAATGATTGAAACAAATGTTACTCCAGAACCCGTTGTTGAGACGGCTGCTCCAGTTACTGAACCAGTACCTGTAATAGAAACAACACCAATTGCTGAGCCAACATCAGTTGCTGCACCAACTCCAGAGGTTATTCCTGAACCAGCAGTTGAAACACCAGCTCCAGTAATGGAACCAACACCTGCTATGGAAGAAACTCCAGTAATAGAGGCAGCACCAGTTGATCAAGTAGTGCCAACAGCACCTATTTCTGAAGTAAACGTAACTGAACCTGTTCAACCAATAATTTCCGAAGTTACACCAGTTGCTCCTGTAGAACCAGTAGTAACACCAGTTACACCTATACCAACAGTTGAAACACCAGTAGTTGAAGCACCAGTTCAAACTGAAGAGCAAAACATAGTTCAATAAATAAAAATTAAGCAATCATATAATTCTATATGGTTGTTTTTTAATCTCTCAATATGTTATAATTATTAATAGAATAATAAGGGAGCATGAAATATGTTTGGAAAGATTATATCAATAGAAGATTTTACTATAAAAATAGAAAACTTATCAAAAAGAGTAGAAGCAAATCTATCAGGTGCACATGTTGTATTTGAAGATAAGCACAAAATAGCTGCAGAAGTTACCAAAATAAGTAAAGATGTAATTGAGTGTATTTTAGTCGGAGAATTTATTAATAATAAATTCTTATCAGGAGTTAGTCACAAACCTAGCTATAATGCGACAATTAGAATAGTAAATAAAGAAGAAGTATTTGAATTACTTGGAGAACAACTAGTAGATTCAAAAGACAGTTTATATGTTGGAAAAAGTGTCATTTATGAGGGATTTAATGTTTCAGCTAATATTAATGATTTATTTTCAAATCACTTTGCAATAATAGGTAATACTGGTAGTGGTAAGAGCTGCACTGTCGCTAGAATACTTCAAAATATTTTTTATAAACAAAAATATATACCTATCAATTCAAATATAGTTTTATTTGATGTTTATGGAGAATATCATACAGCCTTAGATAGAATCAATCAAACACCTTATTGTAGATGTAAAACATACACAACAAACATTCATACAACTACAAGTGAAATTGTTAAAATACCACCATATTTTTTAGAAGTAGATGATATAGCATTATTACTTGGCATAGATAATCCAGCTCAATTAACGATAATTGAAAAAGCACTAAAATATGTTTATTTATTTACAGAAGAAGAATCAAAAGTAATAGCTTACAAAAACAATATTATTGCTAAAGCAGTATTAGATATATTAACAAGTGGTAAAACATCTGCTCAAATAAGAGATCAAGTAGTAGCAGTTTTATCAGCATTTCGTACTAATGACATAAATTTAGATAGTGAAATAGTTCAACCAGGATATACAAGAACATTAAGACAATGTTTAAATCTAGATCAAACTGGTAAAATGAATACTATGCAACTAGTTATAGAATTCATGGAAAACTTCGTTAATGATGATTTGAAATTAAATAGGGAAATGAAGCCTAAAAGGTACAATTTAAAAGATTTATATAGTGCATTTGAATTTGCTCTTATAAGTGAAGGTATTCTAAAAAGTGATAGAGTATATGACATAAATAATGTATTAAAAGTCAGATTAGATTCAATTATAAATGGCGACTATGGAAGATACTTTGAAATGGAAGAATACATAGATAAAAAAGAATATGTTAAAAGACTTTTCACAAACAAGAATGGAGAAAAAGTTCAAATAATAAACTTAAATCTAAACTATGTAGATGAAAGATTTGCTAAAGCATTAACAAAAATATATTCTAAATTATTCTTAGATTATGCAATTGCATTAAATGATAATGGAAATTATTCAATTCAAATATTATTAGAAGAAGCGCATAGATATGTACAAGCAGATAGTGATACAGCCGTACTTGGGTATAATATCTTTGATAGAATAACTAAAGAAGGTAGAAAATACGGCGTTATATTAGGCTTTATAACTCAAAGACCAAGTGAATTATCTACAACAAGTTTAAGTCAATGTTCAAATTATATTGTATTAAGAATGTTCCATCCTGATGATTTAAAAATAGTAAAAGCTATATCACACAGTATATCAGATAATGATGTAGAAAAGCTAAAATCATTAAGTCCTGGATGTGCTTTATGCTTTGGAAATGCATTTAATATACCAACATTTGCAAAAATAGATAAACCAGATCCAACACCAACATCATCAAATGCTCAAATAGGTAATAATTGGTTTGTAAGTGCAGATAAAATAAATGCTCCATTAAAAATAACTGAAGTTTAAGTCAAAAAAAATATTGATATTTAAAATCAATATTTTTTATTTGTTATCTAATTTTATATGGATCTTCTTCAGTACCAGTTCCTGATTTGAAGAATGCATAAGTATTTAAATTAATAGTAGGGTAAATAACTCTTCTTGATTTAGCTTTTTCTAAAGAAAAACTTCTTCCAGCAAAACTATATACAAAATTATTACTATCAGTATCAGCAGTTACTAACCATTCTTGATTTTGCATTGCATTAGATAAGAAATTAAAGTTTGAACAAGAACCATTTTTAACATTATCACAATTTTCATCAATACTTGCTCTTAAATATTCATATGGAGTAATTGTTCCAAAAATATATTCATCTTCACTTAGTGTAGCACATTCAACACTTCCATCTTTAGAAGTATCAAGCCAACTTCTTTTACCAATACATAATTTCTTAGCAACAATTTTTCCTTTTTCAAGACTAGTTAATATTTCTTCACTATTACCAAGTTCTTTTAACTTATCTTTAATTACACTTGTTTCAAAATCATTATAACCACTTCTATCTACTTCATTTTGATTATATCTATCATCCCAAGTATATTTATCATTTGTAGATTCAACTCTTTTTAATTTAACATTATTGTTTTCATCAACACTAACTATTCTCCATAAAGTATCATATGTTTCTTTCTTTCTATTTAATGTAGTACCAAAAGCAACATAGTTATTATTAACTTTACCTCTAAAATAATAAGAACCATCAGTATCTTTATAAAGACCGCTTCCAGTTGTAACAACAGGATTATCATTTAATATTTGTCTATATAATTCAGTTGTTTTATAAGCATCTCCACAATTTAAATATGAAGTATAACTATAAACATCACCAATTTTATTAACAACAACATAAGCTGAACATTGACTTGAATCTTTTAAAACTTCATTTAAAGGTTTCATATATTCACCACTAACTAATGTATCATATGAAAGTATAACTCCGTCTTCTGCACTAGGTAGTTTATCTGGATTATTCTTATAATATCTTTCAGCTTGTTTAGCCATTTCTTCTTCTAATTCTTCATACTCATAATAATGAGGCTTAAATACAGATATCAACCATACTATTAAAATTAATGCAACTAACAATCCTAATATGGAAGAACCTATAATAATAAATGTTTTCTTATTCACTATAACACTTCCTTTTTCTTAACTTATTATACTATATAAAGTTATTTTTAACAATTATTTTGTAAGTAAATTGAATATTTCATCTAAAGTTTTGTTATTATTTTCAGCATAATTAGGTAAAACATGCATATGATAATGTTTAACTTCTTGTAATACACCATTATTTTGTACAATTCTAATCCCATTAGGATTTAATTTTTTATTAATAAGTTCACAAACTATTTTAGATGCTTTAAATATTTCATTTAAAGTTTCTATATCAATATCATATAAATCTTTAAAATGCTTTTTAGGTACAATTAAAGTATGCCCATCACTTAAAGGATTAACATCTAAAAAACATTTAACATATTCATTCTCATATATAGTATATGATGGAATATCTCCATTAATAATTTTACAAAAAATACAATCCATTTCATTCACCAATATCATTATATATTAAAAATATATTTTCTTCAATTATTATATTTATTATACGATTATTTAAATTAAATGAGTATATTATAATAGGTGAGGTTATAAATGAAAGATATAAATGACTTTCCTATGAAAGAAAAAAGTATTATATATTTTGATAATGCAGCTACAACATTCAAACCATATAGAGTTATAAATAAAATAAATGAATATTATACTGAATACAACGCTAATTCCCATAGAGGAGACTATGATATAAGTTTTAAAGTAGATGATGAAATAGATTACACAAGAGACTTAGTTAAAATGTTTATAAATGCTAAAAGAAAAGATGAAATTATTTTCACTAAAAATACTACTGATTCTATTAATCTAGTAGCTTTTGGTTTCTTTCTTAATTATCTAAATGATGGAGATGAAATAATATTATCAAGTAGTGAACACGCATCAAATTTATTACCATGGATGATATTATCAGTAAAAAAGAAAATTAAAATAAATTTTGTAGATTCTAAGAATGAAAAATTAGATATCGAAGATTTAAAAAGCAAAATAAATTCTAATACAAAATTAATTTCAGTAGCACAAATAACTAATGTAAGTGGTGATAAAAGAGATATTAAAGAAATATGCAAAATAGCCCATCAAAATAATGTTTTAGTAGTAGTTGATGCTGCTCAAAGCGCTCCACATATAAAAATAGATGTACAAGATTTAGATGCAGATTTTCTTGGTTTTTCAGCTCATAAAATGTGTGGCCCAACTGGAGTAGGAGTTCTTTATGGAAAATATGATTTATTAAGAAAAATGCTTCCATATTCTTATGGTGGAGGTATGAATATAAGTTATAATGAACATTCTCTTCAAATGGCAGAAGTACCTTATAGATTTGAAGCAGGAACTCCAAACATAGCAGATATAATTGGATTTAGTGAAAGTATAAAATTTTTAAATGAAATTGGAATGGATAACATAGAAAGAAAAGTAAAGTATTTAAGAAAGTATTTAGTTCAAGAATTAGAAAAAATACCATATATTAAAATATATAATAAAGATTTAGAGGGAAGCACTGTAATAATTAATGCTGATAATGTTTTATCAGGAGATTTAGGATTATATTTAAATACTAAAGGAATATGCGCAAGAAGTGGAAAACACTGTGCAAAAATGGGAGACAACAAAGAAGATACATTAAGAATAAGTTTATACTTTTATAATACTTACGAAGAAATAGATTATTTAATAAAAGTATTAAAAAATAAAAAAGAATTATATGAGTTTGCTAATTAAAAAAATTACTTTTCTGTAATTTTTTTAATTTGGTATAAAACACAATATTAATTAAAAATATTATCTTAAAAACATTAATTTGTTCTAAATAAAAAAAGAAATTATATATAAGATTTTCTCTTTAAAATGCAATTTTATCAATTTGAAACTATATTTTTAGTATGTTAATATTCACATTAAGAAAGGAGGTATAATTGATAAATCAAATAGTTTTAGCTGGAAGACTTGTATCAGACCCAGAAGTAGTAACTACTGAAAATAATAGAAAAAGAACTAATATTACAGTAGCTATACCAAGATCATTTAAAAATATAGATGGAACATATGATAGTGATTTTATAAAATGTACTTTATGGAATGGTATAGCTGAAAGCACTCATGAATATTGTAAGAAAGGAGATATTATTGGAGTAAAAGGAAGAATTCAATCATCTACTTATGAAAAAGATGGAGAGAAAAAATATAGTATGGACATTATTGCTGAAAAGGTATCTTTTTTAAGTAGTAGAAAAGTTGATAAAGCAGATGAATAATCTGCTTTTTGTGATATAATTATAAAAGGAGATAAGATATGTCAGAAGAAACTAAAAAATTTTTAATAGATTTTGGTTATACAGAAAGTGATGTAGAATCAATATCAAATGCTTTTAATAGACATGCAACTACTTGTAAGATAGATAAATTAAAAGAAATAAACAAGTACTTTTTTAGTTTAGGTTTCTCTTCAAAAGACATAATTAAAATGATTGCTTATTATCCAGTGATATATGTTTTGACACTAGATAATATTTCAAAAAAAGTAATTGATTTATGTACTCTTGGTTATAGCATTAATGATGTTAAGAAAATAATTAAAAATAATCCATCAGTACTAGGGTATAATATTAAAAATATAAAACAAAACATAGAATATTTATGTACCATTAATTATAGTGAAAATGAAGTAAAAAAGATGACTAAAATAGCTCCTCGTATAATAGGCACTCCAAGAAAAACATTAAAATCAAGACTAGATAAATTAAATGAACTTTATAATGAACAAGAAGTTAAAAAAATAACATTATCTTTTCCTACAATATTATGTCTTCAATCAGAATATTTATTAGGAAAAATATATGATTTATGTTTTCTAGGATATTCAAAAAAAGATGTGTTAAAAATGGTACAAATATGTCCATCAATCTTAGGTTATAGTATAGAAACAATTAATGATAAAATAAACGATATGATTGCTTTAGGATTTAAAAGAGAAGATGTTTTAGAAATGATTAAAGTTTCTCCATTATTATTAACTTATAGTATAGAAAATATAAAAAACAAAATAGATGATATAGTTAGTCTAGGATATACTTTAGAAGAAACAATTTCTATGTTAAAAAGTTTACCAGCACTATTTGGTTATAGTATAGAAAATATAAAAGAAAAAATAGACTTTTATAATTCAATCGGACTTAAAAATTTACCTCTAAAAAAGACTAAAAATCTAATGCAAAGTGCCTCATTAAGTAAAGCAAGATACTTATTTTATACAAGAGAATGTAATATTGTAATTGATGAGAATAATTATAATCAATTATTTATTGGAAGCAAAGAATTTGAAAGAAAATACAAAATGTCAAATTTAGATTTAATAGAAAAATATAAAGGTGAAATAGATGAGAGAACTATATAATTTAGATTTAAGTGAAAATACAATTAAAGCCATGTACGAAATGAATCCAGATATAAAAGATTTAACAGACTTAGATGTCATAAAAAAAATAGAATTATTAAGACAAATAGGTTCTAAAGATAATGAAATAAGAAATATTATAAGTAGTAATTCTACATATTTAACTTCTGAAGATGATGATATATTATCACTTATAATTACACTTAAAAAACTAGGATTTACATGTATAAATATATTACTTGATTCAAATCCATATATATTAAATTTAGAACCATTCGAAATTAAAAACTATATTGATAATAGGATTAAGAATGGTGAAACTTTAGAAGAAATAGTAGATAATCTAGAATCAGAACCTTATTTATTCAATGATTTTTAGCAGAAATACCAATTTCTGCTTTTAAAATAAGCTAAAATGTGGTATAATATGGAGCTAATCAAGGGGTTGATAAAAATGTTAGAAGGGTGCTTGTCTGACTTTGGATTTAATAAGTCACAAATTAATCATGTTTTAAATAGCTATTCAATATACAAAAGTAATAAATTTACTATTTATAATCTTATAAATTCAAATAATGAATGGTTTATTTCACATGGATTTTCTAAACAAGAAATTATAAAAATGGTAACAATCGTACCATCAATCTACGCTTTTTCATCGAGTAAAATAGAAACAAAATATAATTATTTTATTTCATTTGGTTACACAGAAGAACAAACTCATAAAATATTTTCAAGAACCCCACAAATAATCGGATTAAGTATTGAAAATATAAAAGGAAAATTAAGTTATTTATTTAGCTTAGGTTATACAAAAAAACAAATAATCAAGATTACTTATCTTCTACCACCAATAATTGGTTATAGTATTGAAAACATAGAATCAAAAATTAATAATTATAACAAATTAGGTATTCCTAAAGAAGATATAATCAAAATGTCACTTATGTTTTCTGGATTTTATAGTATTAGTGAAGATAATGTTAATAATAAAATAAAAGATTTAATAAATTTAGGATTTACTTATGAACAAGTAATTAAAATGATCAAATTATTTCCACCAATACTTGGCTTAAGTATTGAAACTATTAAAGAAAAAATAGATTTTTATAGAGAATTAAATATACTTGATTTTATAATCGAAAATCCAAAATGTTTAATGCAAAGTGTTAATTTATCATATGCGAGATACATGTTTTATTTAATGGAAAAGAATGATGTAATAAATTCAAATACATCTAGAAGATTATTTGTTGGTGATAAACAATTTAGTAAACAATTTAAAGTAACGAAAAAAGAATTATTGAAAAGATATAGTTATGAAGAAAGTAGGTCAAGATTATGTTAAAAGAATATTTATTAAATTTTGGATTTACTGAAAAAGATTATGAAAATATTATAAGTACTCCTAGATCATATTCATTAAAGAATGATTCTTTATATAAACATATATTAGAAATGAATAATTATTTTCTTTCATTTGGTTTTAAAAAAGAAGAAATCATAAAAATGATTAGAAAACGTTCATCTATTTATTCTCAATCACCAAGTTCTCTTACCAAAAAGTTTAATTTTTTATTAAATTATGGTTATAAAAAAGAAGAATTAATTAAACATATGATAACAAGTCCAATAGCTAGTTTAAGTTTAGAATCTATAAAGAATAAATTAATTTTTTTAAATAGTTTTGGTATAAATAATAGACAAGTAGTTAAATTATTAGTTTCGTGTCCTAATGTATTAACTTTAAGTATAGAATCAATGCATTCAAAAGTAGAAGATTTAAAATCTCTAGGATATAAAGAAAATGAGATTATAAGTATATTACTTATTTATCCAGCAATATTAACTTATAATATAGAAACAATTAAAAATAAAATTAAAGACATTATGTCATTAGGTTATACTTTAGAAGAAGCTCTTCATATTACAAAAACCCTTCCTGCATTATTTGGATTATCATTTGAGACAATAAAAGAGAAAATAGATTTCTATAATTCTATTGGTTTAGAAAACATACCAGTAGATAACCCAAAATGTTTAATGCAAAGCGCATCTTTAAGCAAAGCAAGATATGAGTTTCTAAAAGAAAGAAACATAGAAATAACAAAGAAAAATTATAGAATAATATTCAAAGACAATAAATCATTTCAAAAAACATTTGGAGTTTCTAATGAACAAGTATTATCAAACTATAGTGAATCAATTTCATTAAAACTTGGAAAGGAACAAAAATGCTAAAAGGATATTTATTAAGCTTTGGTTTTACTGAAGAAGATTATTTTACTTTCATAAATTACAATAAGTTAAGAGAATATAAAAAAGAAACTCTTTATAGAAAAACAAAAGAAATAAATGAATGTTTATTATCTTATGGGTATACTAATTATGATATTATTTATATGGCAAGAATAAATCCACTTTTATACTCATTATCAGTTGAAAAAATCACTTCAAGAATAAATGATTTTATAAGATATGGTTATAAAATGAAAGAGGTAATAAGAGCCACTAAACAAATACCAAGACTATTTAATTATAATATTGATTTAATTGAAAGAAAAATTAATAATATTTGTAGTATTGGTTTTAAAAGAGAAGAAGTATTAAAAATGCTTAGAAGTTTTAGTTCACTATTAAGTATTGGAGAAGGAACATTAAATACTAAATTAGATGAATTTTGTTCCTTAGGATTTACTCGTGAAGAAGCATTAAAAATCTTTAAAGCTTTTCCATCAGTATTAGGTCACACAAAAGAATATATTGTAAATAGAATAGATATAACAAGTAAACTTGGTTATAAAAAAGATAATATAATAAAAATGATAAAGAAAACACCTAACATTTTAGGAATAAGTTTACAAAGTATGAAAGAAAAACTAGAAGATTTATGTGATTTAGGTTTTTCATATAGTGAAGTAATAAATATGACTACTAATCATCCAACACTCTTCAATTATACTTTCACATATATAAAGGATAAAATAAATGATATAGTATCACTAGGATTAACTATGGAAGAGGTAAAACATATAATTAAAGTTTTCCCATCAATATTAGGTTTATCAATAGAAAATATAAAAGAAAAAGTTGAATTTTATGATTCAATTGGTTTACATGATATAATGATCATAAATCCTAAAAAACTAATGCAAAGTGTTAATTTAAGCTATGCAAGATATATGTTTTTTAAAGAAGAATTAAATCAAGAAATAACTATGAATAATTATTTAAAATTATTTATGTCACAAGAAAGATTTGAAAGTTCATTTGGATACACAAAAGAAGAATTACTAAGTAAGTATCTATTTGATTTAGAAAAAGTAAAAGAATTAAAGAAATAGGAGAATATTATTATGTTAGAACAATATTGTTTGAATTATGGATATAGTTTAGAAACTATTAACAAAATGAGAGCTTCTTATGCATTACATTATTATAAAGATGGACTATTATTATCAAAAATAGAAAGTATAAATTCTTTTCTTTTAGATTATGGTCTAACAAGAGAACAAGTTTTACAAGTAACGTCAAATTATATAAGTATTTATTCATTTAGCGTAGAATATTTAAAAGATAAATTAGATTACTTTTTAAGTTTAGGGTATAGCAAAAAAGAAATAATTAAAATAATTAAATCACTTAAACAATTCTTTAGTTATAAAAATTCTTCAATAAATACTAAAATAAATGATTTAATTGCATTGGGTTTTAAAGAACAAGATATAAAAAGTATTATTTTATTATTCCCGGCTGTTTTATGCTTGAATATAGAAACAATTAAAGAAAAAATGAGTATTATTGAGTCATTTGGTTATACTCATGAAGAAGTTATTTTAATGATTACAAAGTTACCAGCAATATTAGGCTATAGTATTGAAAATATAACAGAAAAAATAGAATTTTATAATTCAATTGGATTACATAGATTACCATTTGTTGATTCAAAACAATTAATGCAAAGTGTAAAACTAAGTCATGCAAGATTCATATTCTTTAAGAATAGAGGAATCGCTATAGATGGTTCTAATTATAAATTATTATTTTATGATCAAAAATATTTTAAGAGTCATTACGGAAAAACAAATAAACAATTATTAGAAGAATTAGAAGACAAAAAAGAAGTTACACTATAAAAATAAATTCAGTCAAAAAAGACTGTTTTTATTTGTATAAAAAAATGATATAATATTAAAGTAAGAATGATAAAGGAGTAACTTATGAAAGCTATAGATATAATTGAAAAGAAAAAAAATAATGAAAAATTAGAGTACAAAGAAATAGAATACATGGTTAACTCATATGTAAAAGGAAAAATAAATGATAAGACTATGAGTGATTTTGTATGGCAAATCTATTATAATGGTTTAAATATTGAAGAAACTTATTTTCTAACAGATGTTATGATTAAAAGTGGAGAAACAATAGATTTAAGTAGTTTAAATAAACCTGTTGTTGATAAACATTCAACTGGAGGAGTAGGAGATAAAATTACATTAATTGTTTCACCAATAGTAGCATGTGCTGGAGTATGTGTTCCAAAAATGAGTGGTAGAGGTCT
Organism: uncultured Mycoplasmatota bacterium; assembly: GCA_900556025.1. Next base: position 5,272 of record USNG01000023.1, on the reverse strand, counting down.
TGGCTTAACTGGAGGAACAGTTGATAAATTAGAAAGTATTACTGGATATAAATTAAATCTAACTAAAAAACAATTCTTAGAAGAATTAGATAAAGTTGGATGTGCAGTAATAAGTCAAAGTGAAAAAATCGCAGTAGCTGATAAAAAAATATATGCTTTAAGAAATGAAATTGGAGCAGTAGACTCTATTCCTTTAATAGCAAGTTCAATTATGTCTAAAAAAATTGCTAGTGGAAGTGACGTTATAATCATAGATTTAAAAGTTGGAAAAGGAGCATTCATGAAAAATATAAAGAGTGCTACTAAACTTGCTAAAACAATGGTTAAAATTGGTGAATACTATGATAAAAAAGTTATTTGTACTTTAAGTGATATGAATATTCCATTAGGTAGAAATATAGGAAATGTATTAGAAGTAAAAGAAGCAATGGATTTCTTTGATGGAAAATATGATAAAAGATTATATGAATTATCTGTATATATATCAAGCTTAATGATTAGTTCAGCTAAAAAAATATCATTTACAAATGCTAAAAAGTTAGTAATTAATCTATTAGAAAGTGGACACGCAAAAAATAAATTCTATGAATGGATTAAATCACAAGGTGGAAATATTCATAAATTAAAAGATAAAGCTAAAAAGGTTGATATTATATCTACAAAAACAGGTTATGTTAATAGTATAGATAGTAACTTAATTGCTGAACTTGTATTTAATCTAGGAGCTGGAAGAGTTAAAAAGACAGATCCAGTTGATTATGCAGTTGGAGTAACACTAAATAAAGTAATAGGTGATAAAGTAAAAGAAGGAGAAGTTCTAGGAACAATCTATTACAATAAAAAATTAGATAGAATGGATAAACTATTTATAAATTCATTTAAAATAGAAAAGAAAAAGAAAAGAGTTAAAAAGATTATTATTAAAACAATTAAATAAGAGTTTAACTCTTTTTTTGTATTATTTTTTATATAAAGTAAATAATATAAATATGAAAAAAATATTATTAATAATAAGTTTATTATTTTGTATAAAAGTTAAAGCTATAGAAAACATAACAATCAATAATGAAAACTTATCTCCTATTTTTAATAGTGACATTAAAGTCTATAATTATTTCACTTATAGTGATTCTATAAATATTCAAGTTAAATCAAAGAAAAATGAACAAGTTACAGGTAGTGGAGTATTTTCTTTGAATGATGATTTAACTACTTTTAAAGTCATTTCAAATGACAAAGAATACACAATAAATGTATTTAAAAACTATCACAAAGAAGAATTAACACCAGTATTAAATGATTTAATTATAGAAGGATATGATATTAATTTTGATACCAATATTCATGAATATGATATTAATATAAAAGATGAAACTCATTTAAATATTAACTATGATTTATCTAATGATGAAGCGTATGTTAGTATAACTGGTAATGGAAACTTTAATTCTAGTGATAATATAATTAAGATTAATGTAAATAATAAAGATGAATATATAATACATGCTCATAAATCAATGAATGTTTCTCTAGTAGAAGACACAAATGAATATAAAGAATTAAGTGGTATAAAAAAAGAAATAGTTATTCTTTTAATTGTAACTATTTCTTGTACACTTGTATTTTTATTTTACTATTCATTATTTATTAATAAAACTACTTTGCATATTTAACTAAATATTCTTCATAAGTTATACCTTCTTGATATATCTTAGTTGCAATATCAATTCCTAGATATCTATAATGCCATGGTTCATATCCATATCCTGTTATAAATTCTTTATCTTTTGGATATCTTTCAATAAAACCATATTTATATGAATTATTTTTTAACCATTCATATTCTTTAGTATCTTTAAAATTTTCTGTAACATTATTAAAATCTACTGCTAAACCTAATTGATGTTCTGAATGTCCTGGTTTTGCTGAATATATTAAAGCATGACTTTCACCATTCTTTTTAACTGAATTATTAAATAAATTTTCTTGAGTACTTTCAGTTCTATAACCAGAAATTACATTTAATTTCATTCCTTCATTCTTAACGTCATCCATCATTTGTTTTAAACTACTAAGTATAACTTGTTTAACCTTACATTCGCTTTCACTATAATCTTTATCTAAACTAACAAGTTCACTAGCTTCATAATTACTAGGTAATTTATTATATTTATTTACAAGAGCAGTAACTTCATTATAATCAGTTATTTCTTTTATAGTAGAATAAAATTCATTATCAAGACCAATATTAACATAAATAACAGCATTATCTATAGTATAAGTATTATTATTGTAATAATTATTATATCTACTAATATTTTCAATCTTAAAATATGGAGAAGCAATAAACTTAGTTAAATTATCATATTTTTCATTTAATAAATACTTTTTAGCATCAGTATTACTAACTTTCTTTTCAATAATATTTACATCCTCAATAGTATATCCTAAATGTAATAATTGTTCTTTATAAATATATTCTTCATTATTTTTATCTCTTAATTGAACATCAGTTTCAGCCTTAGTAGCATTAATATCTGAAACACACACAATTATTCCATAAAATACAAATCCAACAATTCCTAAAAGTATAAAAGAATATACTATTTTTTTCATTCACAACCACATCCTAATAACATTATACTATAAAATGCTAAAAATAATATTATTTTTTTAAGAAAATACATGATTTATTCATGATTCTTACACATTAGAAAAATATATTTTTCTTAGGGAGGAAAACATGAAAAGCTTACAAAAGGTGATATTCATGAAGATAAATAATATATTTGATGATGCTTTTAAAAACATTAAATCAAACAAACTAAGAAGTTTCTTAACTATTCTTGGTTTAGTTGTAGGAATGGCTTCAGTAATTCTTTTAGTTGCATAGGTAGTGGAGCAACAAAGAAAGATATATTAGTAGAGTTTTTAATAGAATCATTAACATTATGTTTAATGGAGGTTTATTTGGAATATTCCCAACATATAAAACATCACTATTAAATCTAATAGATGCTCTTAGAACAGAATAATTTAAACGAAATAAAAATATTGAAACTAATTTAGCTTCAATATTTTTTTAGTATAACTTAATAATTTATTACATCTAGATATTATCAAATAAACTATAGTAGCAAGTGTGATTCCACCAATAGCATCAATAAAAGCATGTTGTTTAATGAGTAGTGTAGAAGCACAAATAACTAACATACATACTCCCATAAATAATTTATGATTGTTATTTAATTTATTACTTTCAAGAGATGCTAATAACATAAGAGTTATAACTCCACAATGTAAACTAGGAAAGCAATTAATTGCAGGTGTATCTACCATAAATACAACTTTTGTCATCCAATATAATATTCCATTATTAGTCACTTCAGGTCTAATCACAGTAGATGGATAAACTAAATAAACTATATTAGCAAGTATAATCATTATTATATATGAAACATAAAATTTATTAAATAAATCTTTATCTTTTTTATAGTAATAATAAGGTATATAAAATATCAATAAGTACCAAAAACAATAAGGAATTATAAAATATACACAAAAAGGTATAGCATTATCTATAGTTCCATTCATTATATGAGCAGGCCCTTGTAATATTTTAGATACAAAATATAATAAAGATTCAAAAACAACAAGTCCAACACTTAATAATATAGGCTTCTTTTCTAACTTCTTCATATACATCACTATAACATTATACTATTATTTTGATAATAAATCAAAAATAGTGGAAAAATCACGTAAATTCGTGTATAATGTATGCGAGGTGAAGGACCATGGCAAAACAAACAATATGTCTAGTAGGAAGACCTAACACAGGAAAAAGTACTTTATTTAATAGAATAGTAGGAAAAAAAGTAGCTATTATTGAAGATACTCCTGGTGTTACAAGAGATAGAATTTATTCACAAGCATCATTTAATGATATTCCTTTTTATTTAATAGATACAGGTGGTATTGATTTAAGTGATGGAGACTTTAATGAAGAAATTCGTATGCAAGTTGAAATCGGTATTGAAGAAGCAGATACTATTGTTTTTGTTGTAGATTCAAAAGATGGTCTAACTAATAACGATTTACTTATTCGTGATATGTTAAAAAAGCAAGATAAAAAAGTAGTTGTGGCTATAAATAAGGTTGATAATAAATCAGGAGAAAATAATATATATGAATTCTATAGTTTAGGATTTGATGAATATATTCCAATATCAGCAGAACATGGAATAGGTGTAAATGATTTATTAAAAGTTGTAACTGATGGTTATGAACCAGGATATGAAGATGAAGATGAAAACATTAAGATTTCTGTAATTGGAAGACCAAATGTTGGTAAATCAAGTTTAGTAAATGCTTTATTGAATGAAGAAAGAGTAATAGTAAGTAATGTTGCTGGAACAACAAGAGATGCAATTGATACAAAATTCATTTATAACAAAGAAGAATATACATTAATTGATACAGCTGGTTTAAGAAAAAAAGGAAAGATATTTGAATCAGTTGAAAAATATAGCTTACTAAGAAGTATGAAAGCTATAGATAGAAGTGATGTTTGTTTACTTGTATTAGATGCTACTACAGGAATAGTAGAACATGATAAACACATAGCAGGATATGCACTACAAGCAGGTAAACCAGTAGTTATCGTAGTTAATAAATGGGATACAATAGAAGAAAAAGATGAATCTATGAAAGAGTGGAAAAAGTCAATTAAATATAATTTTCAATTCATGGATTTTGCAAAAGTAGTATTCTTAAGTGCTCAAACTAAAAAAAGAATTCATACTCTAATGCCAGAAGTATTAACTTCATATAATAATTCAATAAAAGAAGTAAAAACAAATATAATAAATGATATCATAAGAGATGCATTCATAGAAACACCTCCAGCATCATTTAAAGGTAAAAAATTAAAAGTATATTTTACTCATCAATCAGGTACAAAACCACCTAGATTTGATATAGAAGTTAACTCTAAAGGATTAGTACATTTTAGTTATTACAGATATTTAGAAAATAAAATAAGAGCAAATATTGATTTTAGTGGAACACCTATAATAATTCAATTTAAAAACAAAGGAGAAAAGGAACTTTAAGTTTCTTGTTTTATATAATTTATTAATAAAATATTCGTTTTGACAACACTATAGAATAGATGATACAATAAGATCGGTGATGCATATGATAATGTCTTTATGTGGAACAGCAGAGGTATTAAATGTTATAAGAATTATTAAGATATTTATTACTATAA
>USNG01000022.1 GCA_900556025.1 uncultured Mycoplasmatota bacterium | reverse complement strand
TACTTTTAGAAAGTAGATTAGATAATTTAGTATATAGAATGGGATTTGCTAAAACTAGAAGAGCTGCAAGACAAATCGTTAATCACGGACATATCTTAGTTGATGGTAAGAAAGTTGATATTCCATCATTCAGAGTTAAAGTTGGTAGTGTTATTTCTGTTAAAGAAAATTCACTTGATCATCCAGTAATTAATGAATGTGTTAATATGGATATTAATATTCCTGCTTATGTATCAGTTGATAAAACTAAGAAATGTGGTACTTATGTAAGATATCCAGAACGTGAAGAATTAAATTCTGAAGTTAATGATGCATTAATCGTTGAATTCTATAATAGATAGTAAAATAAAAGACTTAAGAGAAATCTTAAGTCTTTTTTTATAGATTTAAATCAAACATATCAACTATTCCATTTTGATTTTTATAGGCTGCAAATGTATTTTTAAGAAGCATTGATACTGTCATTGGTCCTACTCCTCCTGGTACTGGTGTTAAGTATCCGCAAACTTCTTCTACATTAGGATTAACATCTCCATAAAGTTTTCCATCTATTCTATTAATACCAACATCAATAATGACAGAACCTTTTTTTACCATAGTTTTGTCTATTAAATATTTATTACCTACTGCGACTACGAGAATGTCTGCATTTTTAGTATAACTTTTTAAGTTTTTTGTTTTACTATGACACATAGTTACAGTTGCATTTTTATTTAAGCATTCTAGCATTAGTGGTTTACCTACTAAATTACTTCTTCCTACTATTACTACGTGTTTTCCTTCTAAATCAATTTTATATTCTTTAAATATTTCCATTATTCCTTTAGGTGTACATGGTATTAAACATTTTTCATTTTGAATTAGTTTTCCTGCTTGAGTATTAGTAAGACCATCTACATCTTTTGATGGATCTATTGTGTTAATGATTTTTGAAACATTAAAGTTTTTTGGTATAGGTAATTGTACTATAATACCATTTATACTTTTATCTTTATTTAGTTGTTTTATTTTTTTAATAACAACTTCTTCTTTTACACAGCTTGCATAATCTAAGTGTAAGAAGCTCATTCCTACATACTCACATGCTTTTCTTTTATTTTTTACGTATACTTCACTAGCTGCATCATCACCTATAGTTATAACAGCTAATATTGGTGTTTGAACGTAAGAATTAATATTTCCTTTTAATTCATCTTTTATCTTAGCACTTAAACTTTTTCCATCTAATAATATCATTTTTATTCCTCATATAAAGTAACAAATCTTACAGTGTTCATTTTGATATCTTTAAGTGGTTTATCACTACTATTAGTTTCAGTAGTAGCTATTTTATCAAGAACATCATAACCATTTAGTAGTTTTCCAAATGATGCATAGTTTCCATCTAAGAAATCTGAATCTTGATGAACTATAAAGAATTGACTAGATGCTGAATTCATTGTTTCTTCAGTATCAGGATTTCCTCCACGTCTTGCCATTGAAAGAACTCCTCTTGTATGAGATAAATTATTTTCTACTCCGTTATTTTTAAATTCACCTTTGATTTCTTTTTCACTTCCACCCATCCCTGTACCAGTAGGATCACCAGTTTGAATCATAAAGTCTTTAATAACTCTATGGAAGATAATGCCATCATAAAATTTATCTTTTACTAAACTTTTGAAGTTTTCTACTGTTATAGGAGCTACATCAGGATAAAGCTCAGCTATCATTATTCCATAACCATCAGTATCAATCTTAACAAAATTCGTTTCTTCTTCACTTTCTATATATTTTTTGTCTTCAATATTGAAAACTGTTTTTCCATTTACTTCTTCAGTGGTATAATTCATTTTTACTTCCTCCTCACTACATCCACAAAGCATAAATAATAAGCATAAACATAATACATATTTTAAACACTTTCTCATTTTTATCACCTTCCAATTATAAATTTTAGCATATTCAGAAAAAAATAAAAAGTACTATTTAATAGTACCTTCTATTAGAGATATAATTTCATCTATTTTAGTATTTTTATCTTTAGAACTTTCTTTTATTTTTTTATATTTATTTAATAAGTAATTAAGATATTCTTTATATAAATTATTATCTTTGTGATTAAGTCCTAAAGTTAGTTCTTTTTTAGAATATTTTTTTGTTCCTTCAGTAAATAGTATTAAATTATAATATTTATTATTTTCTAGAATTATTTGTTCTATTTCTACTTTATAGTTTAATTCATTCATTTTATTTCTCAATATATCGTGATAGTTATTAGAAATAGTTATTATCTTTTTAAATCTAAGATTGGTATTATTTAATATTTCTAATATTGTATGAGTTCCCATTCCTGATAAGACTAGTGTATCTGCTTCACCCTCTTTTATGTTTGAAAGACCATTAGATATTCTTAAATCTATTAAGTTATCTAAACCTAATTTTCTTATATCAAGTGAAGCTTTTTCTATTACTTTTTTACTTATATCACTTGCGATAGATTTTTGATTTCTTTTTGCTAGTAGTATTCCTAGTTTTGCTTGATCACACCCTACATCTACTACTCTATCATCTAAATCTATGAATGAATATATTGTTTCAATTCTATTCAATTAAGAAATCTTTTAGTTTTTTAGCTCTTGATGGGTGTCTTAGTTTTCTAAGAGCTTTTGCTTCGATTTGTCTAATTCTTTCACGAGTAACTTTAAATTGTTTTCCTACTTCTTCTAGTGTGTGACTTGAACCATCAAATAAGCCAAATCTTAATTCTAATACTTCTTTTTCACGTACTGTTAGTGTATCTAATACTTCACGTAATTCATCTTTTAATATTTCGTATGTTGCGAATTCTTCTGGTGACATTGTTCTTTCATCAGCAAGGAAATCTCCTAGATGTGAATCATCTTCTTCACCTATTGGTGTTTCTAGTGATACTGGATCTTGGCTTATCTTTCTAATCTCTGCAATTTTATCTACTGATAGTCCCATTTTCTTAGATAGCTCTTGATCAGTTGGTTCTCTATTTAATTCTAGAGTCATTTGTCTTTCAATACGTGCCATTTTATTGATTGTTTCTACCATATGAACTGGTACGCGAATTGTTCTTGCTTGGTCTGCTAATGCACGAGTTATTGCTTGACGAATCCACCATGTAGCATAAGTACTAAATTTATATCCTTTGTCATAATCGAATTTTTCAACTGCTTTCATAAGACCTATATTTCCTTCTTGAATTAAGTCTAAGAATAAAAGTCCACGTCCTACATAACGTTTAGCAATTGAAACAACTAAACGAAGGTTAGATTCAGCTAAGATATTTTTAGCTTTTTCATCTCCCTCTGCTACTCTTCTTGATAACTCTTGTTCTTCTTCTTGACTAAGAAGACTTATTTTACCTATTTCTTTTAAGTACATTCTTACGTTGTCATTAACACTCATGTCCTTACTTTCATCAGGTACATCATCGATTATAATATCATTTTTTAAATCTATTGGAGAACCGTCTTCTTCATCTTCAGCTCTTACTTCGATTTGATTTTCACTTAATGTATTATATAGTTGATCTAATGCATTAGCATCTAAATCTAAATCAATAGTTTTCTTAGCTATTTGTTCGTAAGTTAAGTATCCCTGCTTTTTACCATCACTTACTAATTCTTTTAGTCTTTCTTCAAATGTTTTAATATTATTTACCATTTTAACACTTCCTTATTTATATTCTCTATTTTTTTAGCAATCTCTATTTTTTTATTTATATCTAAGGTGTCTTTCATTTCTTGTTTTAGTTTTTCAACTTGTTTTTTTACTGAGTATTCTTTTATAGTATTTATATAATCTTCAAGTTCTTCATTTGTATATTCTTTATTGTTATGATATTTTTTTATTTCATCAAGTGTATCATTTACGTCTTTATCTTCTAGTATTGAGTCTTCGAAGTCAAATAGATTAAAGTATCCATTATCATTTCTAAACTCTATTATTTTATAAGCAAGATTTGATCTTTTAGGATTTATTAAGTATCCAAGTGAATTTTCAAAGTACAATATGACATCATCATAATTTAACATTAAATATAGTATTCTTATTTCACTTATGTCATATTTATTATATTTTTTTATTTCTTCTTGTTTCTTTGGTTCTTCTTTTTTTGTTTTTACTTCTTTTACTTTTATCTTATTTCTTATTACTGAGTCATCAATATCAAATTCTTTAGATATTTCATTTATCTTTAGTTCTCTTAAAATGTCATCATCTATTTTTTCTAAGGAATCTATTGCTTCATTTATATATTTACTTATTTCGACTGAATCTTTCATGTTCTTACTTGATTTTAAGTATTTAAGTTTAAAATCTATGAAGGAAAGTCTATTATTGTAAGCTATATCAAATGCTTCTTTTCCTTTTTTACTTATGAATTCGTCACTATCTTTGTAATCTTCAAATACTATTACTGTTGAATCTATATTATGTTTTAGAAGTTCATCTCCGATTTTAATTGTATTTGTAACTCCTGCTTCATCTTGATCTAGGTTTAGTATTACTTTGCATTTATATTTTTGTATTTTATCTAGATGTTCTTTTGTAAATGCTGTTCCCATTAGAGCTACTACATTTTTATAACCTATAGATGACATTCTTATAGTATCCATAAATCCTTCAGTAAGTACTATTTCTTTGCTTTGTCTAATAAATGTATCTGCATTATTAATGTTGTATAAAATACCACTTTTTTTAAATATTTCACTTTCTTTTGAATGAAGGTATTTTGGTAAGTGATCGTCTTTTAAGTCTTCACTTAAATATTTTCTTCCTGAAAAAGCTACTATGTTATTATTCTCATCTATGATTGGAAATATTATTCTATTTTGAAATGTGTCGTAGAAATTACCATTTATTTGTTTAATTAGTCCTATGTCATATAAATCTTCTTTTTTATATTTTTTGGATAAGATGTTATACAGTTTGTTTGAACTAGAAAGGCCAATATTAAATTCACTAATTAATTCTTTAGACATATTTCTTTCAGTTAAGTATTTTATTGCTTCAGTTCCTTCTTTAGATAAAAGTGTGTTTTTGAAATATTTATTTACTGTGTCATTAATTTCGTAGTATGTTTGAAACTTTGTGTTTACTTTTTTAACTTCAGTATTGTCTATTTTTATTCCCACTCTATCAGCTAAAATCTTTATTGCTTCAAGTCTTGTTACTCCTTCTTTTCTTTCAACAAATGTGAATACATCTCCAGTGAAGTTACATTTACCAAAACAAGTAAATATTTGTTCATCTAGTTTTACACTAAATGAAGGAGTTTTTTCTTTATGAAATGGACATAATGCTTTATTTCTACTATCAAGTTCTACGCCATAACTTCTTAAAACATCTTCTAGTCTATTTCTAGATTTTACTTCAGCAATGATTTTAGGACTAATATGTGCCATTTTCCCTCCTAATAATATATATACGAAGAAAAGTTTCAAAACACTTCTTTTTTTTGCAATTTATTTAAAAAACGTTCATATTATATCATTTTTTAGCATAAAATTCAATTTATATTAGATTTTTCTATTAAAAAAAGTGTTTTTCAACACTTAATTTTTAGATTTATCTTTTTTTCTTTTATTTATTAAAATTATTAAGATTATTGAAGTTATTGTTATTGATATAGCACTACCTATTCCAATATAAAGATGAGTATTATTTATTTTGTGTATTTCTTCAATTTTCTTTTTTGTTTCTTCTGTATTATTATTCTCTTCTTCTTTAACATTTTTTTTATTTATTACATTAAGTTTATAATTACTTTTATTTTTTATATCGTTTACTGAATATAATACTTTTGTTTTATTTGTATCATTCATCTCAAGTCTTATATATTCTAAATTGAATTCTCCATTTTCAAATAACTTACTATCTATATCTATGTAAGGAGTTGCATCTATGTCTTTTAAATATATTAATTTATTTTCATTAGATTTATTTTTGAATACTAATAGTATCTTATCTATTTTAGTATTGCTGTTATTATTTATTTTTATATTAACGTTAATTTTCTCATTAACTTTAATTTCATTTGATGATAAAGTTACATTTTCAATATTTATATTTTCTTTATAATTTTTTTCAATATCACTTTTACTACTCAAATCATTTTCTAAGTCTTCATCAGTTATTTCATCATCTAATTCCTCGAGTACTATCCACCCTTTTTTTCCATTATAGGTAACATAATAATAATCAGAATAATCATCACCTGAAGTGAATTCAACTTTTAGTGTTGTTCCTTTTTTTACTTTTGATATTACCTTAGAATTTTCTTCTAATGTTTCTGTTAATTCAACATCTTTTTCTAATTTGATTGTATCATTTGTAGGAAATCCTAGACCATATACAAAATACATTTTACCATTGTATTTCACATAGTATTTATTTCTTATTCCACTATGATAATATTCATCTATTATTGTATTTTGTTTTATTTCATTTTTATCATCATTAAATGTTACGATTGCTTTTTCTTTAGTATAGCCATATACTGTTTCATAGTCCACATTATATATCCATCCACTTTTTCCATTATATGTTACATACAACCAAGGCATTCCTTCTTCATTATCTACATAATATTCTGCATAAAGTTTTGTATTATTTGGAATTGTAGTTATAATGTCATATTTTTTAGCTGGGCCTTTATATAATTTTATACCTTTACTAGATATAACTGTTACATCTAATTTTGATGGAAATTTAGTAATTCCTTTATTGTTATAGTCCATTATGTTGAAATCTTTATTATATAGTTCAAAGTCTTTATAACTTATATCATCAAAGCAATCCAAATCATTATAAATATATCTTAAAAATAGTGTATCTTCAATATCATATGATTCCTCTACTTCTATTATTGAACCATAAGGTATTTTTTCATCTTTGCATTCTAGTCCTTCTTTTTTTGTTACTACTGCTTTATATCGTACAGTAGCTGGTGATCCATGATTTGCTTTTATACAGCATGGACTTAATAGTATCATACCTATCAAAATAATTAATAATTTCTTTTTCATAAACGCTCCTTAATAAATTAAATAATTTATAATTTCACCAATAAGGAATGACGATGCATTTAATATTAGTGATAATATATATGGATTTTTCTTATTAAATTTTAATATTTTTTTATATGTAAGTCCTTCTATAATGACAACTAGAATTTCCATAATTATTATAGAAATCGTTCTATTATATGTTTTATTGTAAGTTATATATGTTATTAATGAAACTAGTAATGGATTTGTCATTGTATTGACCAGTATTATATTTAATATATCCTTTTTATCTCTTACTCCTAAAATTAGTGCTAATAAAAGTTCAATTATTATTGTAGATAATAGGCACCTTATCATCACTACTGGAAGTTCATCTATTGTCATTAACTTACTCCTATTATATTTATAATATCACTATATACTTTTTTTGTCATTAAAAAAGTCAGTATTGACTGACTATTTATTTAATTTAGCAAATTTTTTGAATTCACTTGAATCTTCTAAATCAGTTTCTTCAAGTTCTGCTAAAATTTGTTTTTGTTTTCTTGATAGACTTGTTGGAATTATTAGTTTAAGTACACAATAGAAGTCTCCTTTTTTCCAAGAATCTGGATTATTGATACCCTTTCCTTTTATTCTAAGGATATCTCCTGGTTGACTTCCATCTTTAATTTTTAAATCTACATATCCGTCAATTGTTTTTATTGTTTTAGTTGCACCTAAACATAAATCTGTTATAGTAACTGGTACTTCTAAATATATATCGTTTCCTTCTCTTTTATAATTGTCATCTGGTTTAATTCTAATTTCAATATATAAATCTCCATTTGGTCCACCATTTACTCCTGGTTCACCTTTTCCACTTAATCTTAGTTGTTCTCCATTATCTATACCAGCTGGAATATCAATTGTGATTGTTTTTTGTACTTTGATTTTTCCATTGCCTTTGCATGTGTTACATCTTGTTTTATAAGTTTTTCCTTTTCCGTTGCATTCTGGACATACTGTTCTACTTTGCATTGCTCCAAAGATTGTATTTGTTTGCCTTACAACATATCCTGAACCATTACATTCTGAACAAGTTGTTTCTCCATGACCACCTAATCCATCACAATCTTCGCAATTTTCATAGTATTCTAAATCTATATCTTTTTTACAACCATAAACAGCTTCCATAAAGTCTATTTTCATTCCATAAAGTGAATCGCTTCCTTTACGAGCTCTTGATGATGATCTATTTCCACCACCAAATCCACTAAATGAACTGAAACCTGAACCGCCAAATAAATCATCAAAGATATCACTGAAATCGAAGTTTCCGAATGGATTAGCTCCGCCTCCATAGCTAGCTCCACCGCCTGCATTTTCATAAGGATTTTCAAATGCTGCATGACCATATTTATCATATTTAGCACGATTATCTTTATCTGAAAGGCATGCATATGCTTCTTGTGCTTCTTTGAATTTTTCTGGTGCGTCTGGACTCTTATTTAGATCTGGGTGAAATTCTTTAGCTTTTTTTCTAAAAGCACTTTTTATTTCTGCTTCAGTTGCATCTTTTGATACACCTAAAACTTCATAATAATCTCTTTTTGCCATAACTACTCTCCATTCATATATTCATTTAGTAATTTTACTTTTTCATTAAATAATTGGAATGCTTTTTCTAAAGTATTTTCATTAGTTAAGTCTATTCCAAGTTTATATAATAATTCTTGTGGATAATCACTACAACCACTACTTAAGAATTCTATGTATTTATCCTTAAAGTTTTTATCAGTTTCAAGTTTATTTGCGATTAGAAGTGCACTTATAAATCCAGTAGCATATTTATAAACATAGAATGATGAATAAAAATGTGGAATTTTTGACCATTCATATTGAATATCTTTGTCTACTACTACAGCACCGCCAAATTCTTTTTTGTTTAAATCATAGTAAGTCTTACATAATAAGTCTTTAGTAATTGCTTCACCTTTTTCATACATTTTATGTATTATATATTCAAATTCAGCGAACATCATTTGTCTATAAACAGTTCCTTTGAATTTATCTAAAAATTCTACTAGATAATATATTTTTTCATCTTTATCACTACTATTTTTAATTAAATAATTAGAAAGTAATGCTTCATTTACTGTTGATGCGATTTCTGCTAAAAAGATTGGATAGTCTGCATTTATGTAATCTTGATTTGTATTACTATAATAACTATGCATAGCATGTCCCATTTCATGAGCAAGTGTACTTACTGAATCAATATCATTTTCATAGTTTAATGATACGTAAGGATCTACTCCATATGTACACCATTCGAATGCACCGCTTCTTTTAGCTTTTTTTGGATATACATCTACTACATTACTATTTAATAGTCTATTAAATTCTTTTAAATAATCTTCTCCAAGTGGAGATAATGCTTTATTAATTATTTTAATTCCTTCTTCATATGGAATATCTTTTTTAGGCATAGAAGATGTATTTACATATGTATCATATAAATGTAATTTATATCCAAGTTCTTTTCCTTTTAATTTGTAATATTCTTTTAAGTATTTAGTATTTTTATTTGTGATTTTTATTAAATTTTCATACAATTTTCTACTTATTTTATCACTGAATAAATACATTTCTAAGATACTATTATATTTTCTCGTCTTTGAAATAAATGCATTTGTTTTAACTTTTCCTGCATACAAAGCACTTAAAGTATTTATATGTTTTTCATAATATTTATTATCTTTTTTAAATGCATTTTTTCTTACATTTCTATTCTTTGATGTAATATATCTTACATAGTTTGAAGAAGTTAATTCTACTTTCTTTCCTTCTTCATCTTTGATATAACCTAAATCTATATCTACATTATCTAATGCATTGAATGCATCTCTTGCAGTTGTAAATGTTTCACTTACATTTGATAACAATAATTCTTCAGGTTCACTAAGTATATGTTCTTTTCTTCTAAATATTTTTTCAAATGCAAATTTATATTTTTCTAGTTCTTTATTTTTAGATAATAATTCTTGTACTTCTTTATAATCCTTACTTAGAATTTCTGGAGTTACAAATGTTCTTACACTTGAAGAAGTATTCATTATATTATTAGCTTTTTCTTTCTTTACTAAGAATTCTTCATCACTCATGTTGTCATAGTATCCAAGATATGCATAAATATATATTCTTTCTATTAATATATCTATCTCGGTATCAAGTTTTAAGAATTCTAATAAAGTCTCTTCACTTTCAAATATTCTTCCTTTGTATTTAACTATTTCATCTAATAGTTTTGTTACTCTATTTATTGTTTCATTAAAGTCTTCATCACTTTTAAATAATTTAGTTAAGTCCCATTTGTATTTATCCATTGTTTCTCCTTTTATATAAATTAAGGGCTCAAGTGTTTGAGCCCATAACTCAGTTAATTATCTAATTATTTTTCTTCGAATTCAGCATCTTTTACATTGTCTTTTTTATCTTTTTTGTCTTCTGTTTCTTCAGATGCATTTTCACTTGCTTTTTGTGATTCAGCAGCTTGTTCTTGATAGATTCTACTTGATAATTCCATTACTTTCTTAGAAAGTTCTTCACTTGCACTCTTAATTTCATCGTTGTCATCTTTTTCTAAAGCATCTTTAGTATTTTTTACAAGTTTTTCTATCTCTTCTTTTTCATCATCTTTTACTTTGTCGCCAAAGTCTTTTAATGTTTTTTCAGCAGCAAATACCATTTGTTCTGCATCGTTCTTAATTTCTGCAGCTTCTTTACGTTTGTTATCTGCTTCTTTATTTGCTTCAGCTTCTTTCATCATTCTATCAATTTCTTCTTCACTTAAATTTGAAGATGCTGTAATTGTAATTGCTTGTTCTTTATTAGTTCCTAAATCTTTAGCTTTAACATTAACAATACCATTTGCATCAATATCGAATGATACTTCGATTTGTGGTACTCCTCTTGGAGCTGGTGGTATGTTAGTTAATTGGAAGTGTCCTAATGTCTTGTTATCAGCAGCCATTGGTCTTTCACCTTGTAAGATATGAATGTCAACAGCAGGTTGATTATCAGCAGCAGTACTGAATACTTGACTCTTAGTTGTTGGAATAGTTGTATTTCTTGGAATTAATACAGTCATAACGTTTCCTAATGTTTCAATACCTAATGATAGAGGTGTAACATCTAATAGTACTAAGTCATTAACTTCACCAGTTAAAACTCCACCTTGAATTGCAGCTCCCATAGCAACAACTTCATCTGGGTTAACTTCTTTGCTTCCTTCTTTTCCTAATTCTTCTTTAACTAAATCTTGTACACATGGAATTCTTGTAGATCCACCAACAAGTAACACTTTATCAATATCATTCTTAGTTAATTTAGCTTCTTTTAATGCATCTCTTACTGGTTTTCTAGTAGATTCAACTAAATCACTAATTAATTCTTCGAATTTAGCTCTTGTTAATGTCATATCGATATGTAAAGGTCCATTTTCACCTTGAGTAATAAATGGTAAACTAATTTGAGTAGTTTTAACTCCACTTAAATCTTTTTTAGCTTTTTCAGCGCCTTCTTTTAATCTTTGCATAGCAAGTTTATCTTTAGATAAATCAATACCATTATCTTTCTTAAATTCTTTAACTATATAATCTATGATTCTGTTATCAAAATCATCACCACCTAAATGGTTGTTACCACTAGTAGCTTTAACTTCAAATACTCCATCACCTAATTCTAGAATTGAAACATCAAATGTTCCACCACCTAAGTCATATACTAGAACTGTATGAGCGTTTTCTTGTTTATCAAGTCCATATGCTAATGCAGCAGCTGTTGGTTCATTGATAATTCTTTCAACTTCTAAACCAGCAATTTTACCAGCATTTTTAGTTGCTTGTCTTTGTGCATCATTGAAGTAAGCTGGAACTGTAATAACGGCTTTTGATACTTCACCGCCTAGATATGCTTCAGCAGTTTCTTTTAAATTCATAAGAATTTTAGCACTGATTTCTTCTGGAGTATATTTTTTTCCTTCTGCTTCTACTTTTTCTTTAGTTCCCATTAATCTTTTAATTGAACTAATTACATTTGTTGAAGTTTGAGCTTCACGTTTTGCAACATCTCCAACTCTAACTTCTCCATTTTTAAAACTTACTACTGAAGGAGTTGTTCTATTACCTTCAGCATTTGGAATAACCTTTGGTTCTCCACCTTCTAATACAGCAACACAACTGTTTGTTGTACCTAAATCTATACCTATAACTTTATTTACTTTTGTCATAAATTTATCTCTCCTTTTTAATTTATTTATTTACTTTAACCATAGCATGTCTAATAACTTTGTCTTTATATTTATATCCCTTAGTTAATACTTCAAGTACTACATTTTCAGGTCTATTTTCATCATGTTCAGTAAGTACTGCTTCTGCAACTGTAGGATCAAATTCAAGTCCTAGACAATCTATTTCTTTGACTTCAAATTTATCTAATAAACTAGTTAAATTTCCAAGTATCATTTTAAATCCACTTAAGAATTTACTAACTTCGTCAGATAAATCATTGTCATCCATCATGATTGCTCTTTCTAAGTTGTCTTTTATAACTAAAATTTCTTTAATGAAGTCTTCTCCTTCATATAAAAGCATTTTACTAATTTCGCTTTGTGTTCTTGTTTTGAAGTTTAAATATTCTGCTTGCAAACGCATATATTTTTCTTCTAATTCTTGATTTCTGCTTCCAAGAATTTGAATCATTGTTTCAGGATCAATTGCTTCGCCTCCGCATCCACCGCATGAATCACAGCAACCAGTACATCCATCAGCTTCTTCTTCACAAGAACAGTTTTCATCTATTTCACATTTGCAATTTTCATCGCAAGTGTTTTGTTTTACTTCTTCTTCTTTTTTTATATTTTTATTTTTCTTTGACATCATTATCTCCTTTGTTTAATGTTAATTTTGCTTGTTCTTGCATAAATAGAGTTTGCATGTCTTCAAGCAAGTTATCTTCTATCATAGAAAAGTCTATTGTTTCAAAAAATCCATAGTTCATTAATGTATTCATAATATTTCTTGCAAGTTTTCTTGCTAAGACTATATCTTTTCTTTCTAATTTAGTTAAAAGTGTCATACAGAAACTAATGTGTTCACATAAAGTATCAGTATCAAGTATTGCTATTTCTTTTTTTATTAAATCTTTTATTTTATCTTTTAGATTTTTATCTTTATTAGTTTGTGATTTAATAATTTCAGCTTCTCTTTCTATTTCTTCATAACTAATTAAGAAATTTATATTACTTAGTGGTCTATATTGTCTTAATGATCCAACTATTTTATTTTCACATTTTCTAGAAATTAGAATATCTATTTCTTCAAGTGCTTCTAGTTTTCCCATAACCACTTTAATGTGACTACATAATTTTTTGATTTCTTGTTCAATAGAATTTTCTGTCATTTATTACCTACCTTACCCTCGATATTTTGTTTCAAATATTCAAGCATATTTACTACTCTTTCATATTCCATTCTTTTTGGACCTATGATAGCTATGCTTCCTTCTCTACCACCAGCTTTGAATTTAGTTTTAACTATTGTTACATTTTCATCAATATCGCTTTCGCTACCAATATATACCTTAACCTCATCATCATTTTCTTCAATTTTACTCACCATATCTTTGCTTTCAAATTTACTTATAATGTTTTTAACATCATCAACTGTGCTGAATTCTGGTTGTTTTAATATATTGGCTTTACCAGTAAAATGAACATTTCTTTCATTAGTAAAATTAGATAATGCATTATAAAATGCGTTGTAGACAACTTCATAATTTTCAATATAATTTCCAATTATTGGTTTTATCTTAAATTCTAATTTACTAGGAACATCATCTAAAGGCGTCCCAATAAGCATCTTATTTAGTAACTCAGTAGTTTTAGTTATTTCATTAACAGGAATATTTTCTTCAAGATTAATATTCTTATTTTCAACATGTCCTGTATCTGTTATAACTATTGCAACTAATTGTCTGTCGCTGATAGGTACTACTTCTACTTTTTGTAGTTTAGCATCACTTGATTCTTTTCCTAAAATAACTGAAGTGTAATTTGTCATATCACTTATTATTTCTAAACTTTTACTAATAGCGTCATTTAATTCTAAATCTTTATTAGCAAATATAGTTTGAAGTTTAAGCATATCTTCACCACTAATTTTTTTAGGTTCCATCAAATTATCTACATAGTATCTATATCCAACTTCAGATGGAATTCTTCCTGAAGATATATGAGTCTTTTCTAAATAGCCTAAATCTTCTAATTCAGCCATATCATTTCTAATAGTTGCACTTGAACATTTAAACTTTTTGCATAAAGACTTACTTCCAACAGGTCTTGCAGTCTTTACATACTCTTCAACTATTGTCTTTAGTAGTTCTTTTTGTCTTGTTCCAATCATCATATACCTCCTTTAGCACTCTCTCTTTTCTTGTGCTATATTCATTATATTATTATATGTTAGCAATGTCAATACATGAGTGCTAATTTTTTCAAATTTTTCACAAATAAAAAAGTCTTACAAATTTAGTAAAACTTCACTTCTTATTTTGCCATATTTTTCTCACTAATTTTAGAGATAAAGTAGATAATGCAAATCCTATAACTGGTACTAAAGAGCTTAAAAAAATATTATCATATTTCCTAATTATAAACGAATACATAACAACTATTATATAAGTTAATATCATGATGCATATTCTTCTTGTCCAGCTATTTTCCCATTCTTTATTTAATTCTACTCTTTTATTTCTTTTTTCTATTTCTGTTATTTTCTTTTCTATATTCATACCTATTCTCCATTGATTATATTGTATCAAAAAAGTCTTACAAATAGTAAGACAAATTTAATTTTTTCTTATTTTAGTTAGTGAATAAGTTAGTTTATCTTTACCTAATATGTGATAAAATTCATACATGAAATCACTACCTTTTAAAAATGAGTATTCTATATAATCTCTTTGATATGAACCTTCTCTGCCAAGTAAAAAGTAAACTTTTTCATCATCTTCCCTTGTTTTAATTAAAATATATTTTTCTTCATCATCATAATTGTATCCAATTACTGAACCTATTGGAAGAGAGTCTATATTATTAACATCTGTTGTTGATTCAACTTTACTTCTACAAGCTTTTGATGTATTTAAAACTGTTGGTAAATTACTAGATACTAGAAAAACTTCATATTCTCCATATAAACTATCTAATGTATATGTTTCTGGGCTAACATAGCACTTATAACCATTTACTAAAAATTCAGCATATCCTTCTGTTGGTACAAAACTTATATCACATACTTTGTATCCATCTTCATTTTCTTCTAAACATACAATATATTTGCTTCCATTAAATAATATATCTTTGTTATTAAAATATTGATGATAATATTCTCTTCTGATTTTATTCACTACTTTTTGTGGATATATCGTTTCATCATAATCAATATTCAATTTTAATTTTTTAATAAGTTCTGAATATGTTCTTTTTGATAACTTATTAAATGGTACTAGCATACCTTCTTCACTTTGATTAAAATGATTTAAATTTTCAAGTGATAAACAATAACATTGTTCTAACTTTATAGATGAAGAACCTGTTGTTACATAATAACTCTCAATAGCAATTGGATCTGGTTCTTTACTTGTACTTGCAAATGCATAAAAAAGATTTTCATCAGCACTAGCAAAAACTAAGTATGGTCTTATTCTATGATTTTCTGGTATTTCTGCTAGTTCAGCTTCACTAAGAGGCATTTGTGCCCAATATAGATTACCAAAAGTAAAGTTCAACATATTTCCCACTCCCTGTGATTTGTTATTATATCACTATAATTTTATTCCATCAAGGATAAAATATATAACAAAAAATAGAATTAAAAAAGTAGAATTAATCTACTTATTCAGAATCTATTTCTCTTAAAAATCTTTTACTTTTCGTTGTTACACCAGAATACTCATCATAATATTCACTTATTATTGTATTTATTGTATTTGAAACTTTTTTATCAATATCTAAATTACTTATTTTTGATATATCAACATAATAATATAATCTCATTAATTTTATAACTTTTTCATCTATAATAGGCTCATTTGTTTTACAGTTAGCACAAATATATCCTCCACGAGACATTGATAATGTTACAACTTTTTTATTACCACATTTAACACATCCATCTAAATCCAAGTTAATTCCTATATAGCTTAAGTATTGAAGTTCTAAAATATTAGTTATTATTTTAGGATCATGTCCTTCTTCTATTTTTTTAATAGCACTTATCATTAGAGGATATATCTCTTCATTTTCGCTTTCTTTATAAACATTAACAGATAATTCACATATATAAGTTAAGTAGCTTATTTTAATAATGTCACTTTTAGTATTAATCAAATAGTCTTTTATATCTCCATCTATTAGTGTAGATAAACCATTTTCTTTATAATACATATGAAATACACCATAAGCAAATTTTTCACTAGGTAACCTTAATTTGCTTTTTAGACTTTTGCATCCTTTAGACATGCAACCTATTATGCCCATATCTTTTGTAAAAATATTTAGTATTTTACTAGATTCTTTATATGGCGTACTACTGACAACAATTCCTTCTACACTAATTATTTTCATTACTTCATTAAAAGCATAAAGTTATCTTTATGCTTTTATTTTCCTTTCTTATATTTTAAATAATATTCAATCTTTCCTGTTTCTTTAAATTTTTCCCAAGCTTCATCTTTATTCATACTCATTTATCTCCTTACAATATTATATTGTTTGGAAATAAAAATATTTATTCATTATTATTTACTAAATATCCTAAATCTTTAATATATTTTTCTTTTTCTCTCCATTTTTTAATAGTTTTACAGAATAATTCTAAGTAAACTTTCTTTCCAAGAATCTCCTCCATATCAAGTCTAGCTTCATGACCAATGGTTTTAATCATATTTCCACCAGCTCCTACTATTATTTTACGAAGTGAGTCTCTATCTACTATAATATCGACATAAACTTTAGCGATATCTTTAGTTTCTTCATATCCTACTAGTTTGCATGATATTGAATGTGGAACTTCATCATTAGTGTGAATAAATATTTTTTCACGAACTATTTCTGAAAGTCTAAAATCCATTTCAGCTGTAGTAGTTTCTCCATCCATAAAATATTTAACATTATCTGGTAAATAATTTTTAAGTACTTTGATTAATCTATCAGTATTATCATTTTTTAATGCAGATACTGGTATAATTTCAGAAAATTCAAATAGATTTTTATATTCATCTATTTTTAATAGAATTTCATTATCACTTAATTTATCTATTTTATTTAAGATAAGAAATACTGGTTTATCTATTCCTTGTAGTTTATCAATTATAAACTGATCTCCTTTACCATAATTAGTTGAAGCATCAACCATAAATAACACTATATCAACATCATTAATTGAATAGTAAGCTTGATTATTTAAAGCTACTCCTAATTTATCATTCGGTTTATGAATTCCTGGAGTATCTACAAATACTATTTGAGTATCTTCTTCATTATAGATACCTTGTATTAAATTTCTAGTAGTTTGTGGTTTAGAAGAAACAATGGCAACTTTTTCGTTAATAATTGAATTAAGTAAAGTACTTTTACCAGTATTAGGTCTTCCAATTATACTTACGAATCCACTTTTCATACTAAATCCTCCTTAGTAAATGTAGTATTCATAACTTTTTCAAAGCTCATTACTTCCATTTTTCCACTTTTAGTCATTATATTAAATATAACATCTTTATCAAAGAATTCTAAAAATGTTTGTTTGCAAATATTGCATGGATAACATATTTCATCACTACTAGTCATTAAATATAATGCTTTAAATTCTCTTTCACCATGTGTTACAGCATTATTAATTGCATTTCTTTCTGCACATATAGTTCCTCCATATGATGCATTTTCAATATTTACTCCTTCATAAAAGTTACCACTTTTAGTTTCTACTATGCAAGCAAAATGCATATTTGAATAAGGTGCATAACTATTATCTAATAATTTTATTAATTTTTCTTTCATTCATTCTCCTTATAATAAAGCTATAATTTTTGGTACAAATATTACTATTCCTACTACTATTGATACTATAGCTATAATAAATACTGCTGCTGCAGATGTGTCTTTTGCTACTTTTGCAAGTGGATGATATTCTTCAGTTACTAAATCAACAACTGCTTCAATTGCAGTATTAAATAACTCTCCAGAAATAACCATTCCTATAGTTAGAGCTAATACTCCCCACTCGCTTAATGATATTTTAAACAAAAAACCAGCTATTAAAACTATAAGAGCTATTCCTACATCAACAGCCAAATTTTGTTCATTTCTATATGCGTATTTTAAACCCTTTATTGGATAAGTGAAACTAAGCAAAAACTTTTTAATTCCTTTTTGCTTTTTTCTCTCATCTCGTGATATCATATTCATTTAATATCTCCTCCTCAAGAGCTCTCATGACTTTTTTATCTTCTTCAGTCATATGATCATACCCAAGTAAATGTAATAAACCATGAACAGCTAAATAACAAAATTCTCTTCTAACACTATGTCCATAATCTTTTGCTTGTTCTTTGCATCTTTCATAAGAAATATAAATTTCGCCTAAAAATCTTACATCTTCATAATTAACATCTTTTACTTCTTCAAAAGCAAATGATATAACATCAGTAACTGCATCTTTATTTCTATATTCTTTATTAATCTCTCTTATTTTTTCATTATCAACAATTACAATATTTAGTAAAGGATTTTCTATATTAAGATGCTTACATGCAAATTTAATAACACTATCTACTTCACTAAAATCAATTTTTTCATCTGTTGTATTAAAAATATAATCTTCCATACTACTCCCTACTATATAATTTTAAGTAAACACAATACTCCAAATACTATTATTGCTATACTTAATAAATTATAAAACCAATTTCTTCTAAATATTTTTGGTAAGTGATTTCTAATTGCATTTAATCCAATATATAATAAGAAACCACATATTCCACCAACAACATTTAGTATTATATCATCAATATCAAAACTTCTACCAATAAAATGTTGTACACATTCAATAGTAAAGCTTGATAATAAGGACACTACTGTAATACCCCAGAGTTTTTTAATTTTACAAAAGCTTGTTGCAAAATATCCTAAAGGTATAAATAGAAGTATATTTCCCACTACTTGTCTATAAAAACTACTTGTTCCAACTTTATATCTCATTATTTCTTTAAATGGTGTAAGATTTGTTCCACCTCCAGGCAAATCTTGACTTGTTACTAATCTAAATAATATAAGAAGATAAATAATAAACATTAAAGTAAACAATTCTTCATGTAAAATAAATTTTTTACGTTCGCCATTAATCAAATATGCAACTCTCATAATTATTAATATAGCTACGACTATTGCTATTGTAGGCCATGACATGTTTATAGTTTCTCTAATTGCTGCTTTCATCTTCTTCTCCTATAATTTCTATATTAGAAGTAACCCCTATATTCTCATAAACCTTGAAAAATACTTCTACATACATTTTACTACTATTTACTTCTTTTTTCAAAACTTTTTTAGAAATAATATACTCATCTTTATTAAGCTTATTTTTGATTTTATTTTCACTTCTTTTAAGTGCTTCAGAATAAGCTTCATCTTCATTTAAAATAAACTCTTTATATTCATATTCTCTTTTCTCTTCTTTATATAATTTAAATAATAAATATGGTTTATCTAATATGAGTTTTTTAGTATTTATTGTGTTTTTGCTATCATACTTTCCAAGTAGTGTAAATTTAGTTCCATATATATCTAAATAATAATGATTTATCACTTTACCAGTTTCTGTGTATTCTCTATATTTGAAAGGTATTGTTATATTTACTGTATACCATACTTCAGCATATATTAATCCTTTTGCTTTTACTTGATTAGTTACTTTATCTCCTTTAAATATATTTCCACTTATTAATATGTCTCCTTTTTTAACATAATCATTTATTTCTTTAAGTTCTGTTCCACTAGTAGAATTTATATGTAATATTTTTCCATCTTTTGATGCTACTATGCTACTTGGAGTACTATCTTTTTCTTCATTATTTTTAATCACTCTGGGAGTTACATTAACATCATATCTACATCCAATTTCATTTATTTCTATCCATTCTAAAGTATCTTTATTATCTTTTAATATTTTATTTTTAATTTTGTTTAATTCATCAAAAGATAACTTTTTCTTATACACTTCTATTCCATAAGTTTTTAATGAATCACTAATTATATCTTTTAAATTTTCATCACTAGTATTTATATTAATTTTAAATATAGTGTTACATAGTAAAAATAATAAAACCAAAGATATAAAAAATGACACTAAAATATATTTATTAACAATCAAAAAATTTATATAAAACTTTTTACCATAATGTCTAATTATAGATGTTTTATATAATATACTTATACGTTTATAATTATCATAACTAGTTATAATAATATAATAGTCTTTTTTCTTATCTAAAAAATTATAATAAATATTATTACTTACAAGATAGTTTATAAAAGAAGTAGATTTTTCATAAACATAATATTTAATCATTAAATATAATTCCTTTGAATTTACCTTTGATGCATAATTCATATTCATCAAGTTTACTAATAATTAAATTAGTTCCATTAATAACTACATCTTTTAATTCTATTTTGTTATTACTTATATCAATAACTTTACTATAATTTTTTATATGAATAAGATTATCTTTTATATAAATTTCTATATCTTTATTAATTACTTTCATATTAAATAATATAAAAAAAATACGAAATAATTCGTATTTAATTTTTATTTATAGAATTCATCAAGAACAGAAATTATTCTTAATAATTCGGTTTGTAATTCACCAAAGTGAGCATTTATATAATCTGTATCATTATTAGATGCTTTTAATTGATGCTCTTTTGCTAAATTATATAATGTTGTAAAGCCAAAATAATTAGCATCGCCTTTTAATGAATATGCTTCGATTGAGTATGAAGTCATATCACCTTTATTTTTATCATCTAATATTTTAGAATATTTACTTCTAGATAGATTATGAAATTCTTTTAACATTGAATCATAAGTTTCACTATCTCCTAGAATATCAATTCCAGATTGAACATTAATTCCATTTGCTACTAAAAAGTCAAATGACTTTTTTTGTTCTACTGGAGCACTTGTAGTATTATTGTCCATTGTTATTGCCTCCATTATTTATATCTTGTGGTAAAACAGTTGTTTCATTAACTGTATTACTTTCAATATTTACAGTTTCTACATTTGGAACTACATTTGTTTCAATAGTAGTTTCTGTTACATTTGGCATATTGTTATTAGCAATAGCCACTTCTGTTGCGTTTGGTAAAGTATTATTTGTAACTGTAGTTTCTGTTAAGTTAGGCATGTTATTATTAGTAGCATTACTTGTTATATTAACATTAACTGTTAAATTATCTACTTTAACATCATGTTTGCTTAATACTGTACCTAATTTTTGAATTATTGATTCTCTTGTAAATGGTTTTGCTAAATAATCATCAAATCCCATTCCTACATATTTTTCTTTTGCTCCAGTCATTGCATCAGCTGTTAAGGCTATAACTGGTGTTTTAAAATCAGGAATTTGTCTAAGATTTTTAATAGTTTCTTCACCATTCATAACTGGCATTAAATTATCTAATAAAATTAAATCATATTTTTCTCCTGCTTTAATTTTATTTAAACATTCAAGTCCGTTATAACATTCATCAGTAACAAAATTAAATCTCTTAATTGCTTTCTTTAATACTTTAATATTTAATTGATTATCATCTACGATTAATAATCTTCTACCAGTGAAGTCAATATTAACTGGATTATATGTAGATAATTTTTTTAATTTTTCTAATTCTTCCAATGTTCCTATTTTTTGTGGAATAGTTACACTAAATGTTGTTCCTTGTCCCCAAACACTATCAACTTTAATTTCACCACCCATTAGTTCAATTAAGTTTTTAGTAATTGCAAGACCTAATCCAGTACCTTGAACTGTACTTACTTTTTCTACTTCTAATCTTTCATATTTACCAAATAGTTTATTTAAGTTTTCTGGTTTAATTCCAGATCCTGTATCAGCAACTCTAATAGTTAATGTGTTAGTTGCTTCTACCCAACCAGTGTCAAATCTAATTGTTCCACTAGCTGTATATTTAATAGCATTACTTAATAAGTTATTTATTATTTGTTTAATTCTTAATCTATCACCATATAATACTTGTGGTATATTTGGTGCTATATTTACAATAAATTCTAAAGGTTTCTCAGCTACCTTAGTTCTCATTATTTTTGATAATGATTCAATTTCTTCTTTTGGTGAATAGAATGTATCAACTATTTCTAGTTTTCCACTTTCTATTTTACTTATATCTAAGATACTACCAATCAATTCTAATAATGTATTAGATGCATTAATAATATCATCACTGTCTTCTCTTACATCGTGTGGTACTTCATCTTTATATGAAGCAACATCTTCACTTAAACCAACAATAGCATTTAATGGTGTTCTTAATTCATGAGACATGCTACTTAAGAATTCACTTTTAGCTTGACTAGCTTGAATTGCAGCTTCTTTCAATTGTTTCTCCATTTCTAACATCTTAATGTCTGGATTTTCAATTGTGAAGTACATAAATACTGTAATCAATGTTTCTATTGTAGATGTTATAAGCAACTCTGGCACATATGAAGAAATTAATGAAAATATTGAATTAAAAACTATAAAACTAATAATTGGTAAACTTTTTTTAGTTCCTATTACATCGTGGTATCTAATTATCATATATGCACATATAATCATATCTATTGTTCCAACAACATAGGTATAATATACACTAATTCCGGTTGAATAAAGTACTTCTCCGTTACTGCCATATTTTAATGTTATAGGTAATAGAACCCCAAGTAACAATTCTATTATGTACAATGGGATTGCTCTTTTAACATTTATTTCTCTTTTTTTTGCTGTAGTTACTACATATAAGCATAATAAGAATGGCCATGTTATAAAATAGACTATTATTAATTTGAAAAATGTAAGTTTAAGATATTCAGCTTCTGGAAAATAATACTGAAAAATTGTTCCAATTATTTCACAACACAATCCCAACAAATTTGCTATTAGTAGCAATTTATATATTTTATTTTCATTGTTATCTACTTTCGATTTTACAAAATACATTGTTCCTATTAATAATAAATATAGCAAACTGCTAATTGAAAAAATAATACTACTTGTCATATTAAATTTTCCTCCCTTTATGTTCTATTCTTGTACTAGTATAACATAAATTTATATTTTTTGAAACTATTTAATCGACAATTTTTTTTCACCATTTAATTTTTCATTACAAATTTCTTTTAGTCTTATAAAATCTACTTTACCAACTTCTGTTAGTGGAAATTCTTCAACTATATTTATTTTGCCAATGCAATATTTTGATGTCAATTTCTTTTTACAATTATCAAGTATAACTGTTTTAATTTTATCATCATCTAATCCAGTTATTCCATCTTTAATAATAACATTGCAGCAAGCGACTTCGCCCCTGCCATGTTCTTCATCCAAAATTCCAACAACGCAACAGTTCTCAACAAAATCTATATCGCTAACCACTTTTTCTATATCTACTGGAGACATTTTTATTCCATCATGTCTTATGATAGTTCTTCCTTTTCTTCCTTTAAATGTTAATGTTCCATTTTGATTCATTATTCCTATATCGTTTGTATGTAGCCATATTCTTCCATCTAGATGAGTTTTTAGTGCATTGTTTGTATTAATTGGATCATTGTAATATCCATCCATTAAAGTTGGCCCTGTTACACAAATTTCTCCTTCTTCACCATATTCCAATTCATTTCCTTCTTCATCAAAAATGGATATTGTCATTAAAAACAAAGGTACTCCTAACTCTTCAATTATATTTGGAAGATTTGTGCATATAGCTGTGCCAGCTTCTGTCATTCCATACCCTTCAAGAATTTGATTCCTTCCTCCATGCTCCTTTATAACTTTATTTGCTTCTGCTAAAACACTTTCATTAATTTTATCGCTACCACTACCCATCGTAACTAAGCCAGAATAATTTGCTTTTTTTATTTTAGGATTATTTACAAAATTGCCCCAATCAGCAGGACCGGCCAAAACATGATTTATTTTGTATTTATTTACATTTTTAGCAAAATTATCGGGGTCGTAATTTGGTAACATAACCACTGTCATTCCCAAACAAAGCGGCATATGACTTGAAAGAATTATATTATACCCTAAAAATGGAGGGACTTGATTCATAAATCTTTCCGATCTGTTATATTCAACTCCTATGTTTTTATATTGAATAACCATACTATTTATGGCATAATTGCTTAATTTTACTTTTTTTGAAGTTCCCGTTGTTCCACTTGTATGCAATATACATGCAATATCTTCTGAATTTGAAGAAACATTATTTAGACTATCTAAATTACACATTTCACCTTTAGCAATAAAATCTTCCCATGTGATTATTTTATTGCTATTACACTTTGGCATTTTGTTTTTAATATTATATAACTTTTGCAAAATCGGTGGAAATGAAGTTGAAAGTCTTGCAACAACTACATTTTCTAATGTGGTTTGATCAACTGCTTCATCTATATTAGTTACAAATAAATCGCTACATATCATTAATTTTGAATTAACCTCATTTATGCTATTTTTTAACATTTCGCCTTTTAATCTTGGATCTATAAAATTAGAAATAGCGCCAATTTTGTTTATTGCATAAAACAAAAATATATTTTCTGGACTATTTGGTATAGCAATTGTAACAATATCACCTTTTTTTATTCCCAATTGAATTAAGCTTCTCTCAATTTCGTCTATCTTCTCAAATAATTCTTTGTATGTATAATTTTTGCCAAGATTGCTTATAGAATATCCATCTAAGTTATCGAGATTTCCTTCTCTCATAAACTCATAAACTGTTTTATTAGGTATATCTATCATTAATACATCTTCAGGATAATACTGAAGCCAAGCTTTGTCCATAGTCGGATAATTTGGTCTTGGTCCTAAATATTCATTCTTTAAAAGTTTTTGCAAATAAATGTTTCTTAGTTTTACCTCTTTTTCTGTCATTTGAGATATTTTTCTTTGATATTCATCTAAATATTTTTTTTCCATTTTTCATTCCCCTCTTACCTTGAAAATGATATCATAATTATATTAATTGTTCAAATTGTATGTATCAAATTTGATACTCAAAATTGAATTAATAGTAAAACTATGTATCAGATTTGATACATAGTATAACTTAAAACAGTAAAAATGTCAACTAAAATTAGTTGACACTCTTATTTAACAGTACGTATTCTTTGCTTTTCTTCTTATGATTGTGCCAAGAGTTCTACCTAACTCTAATGCTAGAGATAGTCCTCTTGATAGTGCATTTATTAGTGGTGCGGATAAAACTGAGGCACCTCCAACTATTAAAACTAAATCTTTATCTTCTATCATTTATTACACTTAAGAGGTCTCATGTATCCATCAATAACACCTATTATAAAAGTTACAATAGTACCAGCTACAGTTAAAACTGCCCATTTTCCTATTCCACCTTGTACATCATAAAGTTCTTGACTAGTTAACATGTTCCTTTACTCCTTTCTAATTTGTATTTTTGATTAAATTCTTTTATTATTTCTTCTTTGTGTGATATGTAGATTATTGTTTTATCACTAAACTTTTTAAATATTTTTTTAATTATTTTCTTTTCTTCATCTATACCTACTTCACTAAGTACTTCATCTAAAATAATATAATTACTACTTTTTAATAAACTTCTAGCAAGTATTACTTTTTGTCTTTCTCCCCCTGAAATATTAAATCCATCTTCTTCTATTAAAAAATTATTTCTTAATTTCTTACTATTTCTAAAATTATCTAAATTGCAGATATCAATCATTTCTTCATAATTTTCTAGAGATATGTCTCTACCATATATTATATTATTAATTAACGTATCATTATTTAGATAACTATTTTGAGAAACATAAGTAAAATTATTTGATATTGTGTTTCTATCTATATCCTTTAAATTTAAATTACCTATAAATATATTTCCTTTATAATCATTAAGATATTTTAACAATATTTTTATTAATGTACTTTTTCCATTACCACTATTTCCATAGATTAAATATTTACTTTTAAATGGTATGTTAATTTGAATATTTTCAAATATATTATTATATCCATCATGACTATAATATAAATTAATTATTTTTATATCTCCATTTAATTCAATTTCATTTTGACTACTAGATTCTTCTCGTGTAATTAATAAATCATATAATCTTCTATAAACATTTTTCAATAAATTTATATTAGGCTCCAGATCTAATATGTTCTTTATTGGTTCAGTAAAATAGTAAGATAATGTATTAAACAAAATAAATTCTCCAGTAGTTATATTTTTATTAACAATTAATACAGCAGATAAAACTAAAGATATTATTTCTGTTGTATCTACTAGTAAATCTTTTAATAAATTTTGATTATTAAGAAGTGAAGATAAATTTTTAACTTTTAAAAGATATGATATATAACTTATTTCTACTTTTTTAATACTATTATTTATCATATTTATATTTCTATTTGATTCATATCCATAAATACTTTCATTGAGAATCTTATTATAGACACTTTCACTTTCTAATACCTCTTCTGTTTTGACTCTATATATTCTTTTATATGAAATTACTATTATGAAATATAAAATCATTTCAATTAGAAAAATAATAAATAACTTTGTATTAATAATTAATAATATAGATAAACTTATTAATATCATAATTATATAATTTGAAATATTTAATATTATTTGTGAAAATAATTCTTTAAATAACTTCAAATCATTTATTCTACTTATAATTTCTCCAGTAGATTTATTTTTGAAGAAAAGATATGGAAGATTAAATAATTTTCTAATAACTCCATTATTAATATTTTTTGATATATTATTTTCTAAAGTAATTAAAGATTTATTTTTGATATAGTTTAATATACTTTTTGTAATTGAAATTATTAAAAATATAATAGATATTTTAACTAATAAATTTAAAGTATAATTTGGAACAATGTAATCTATTATTGATAATGTAAAATAATTTGATATTGTACTTAATACAATCGTTATAAAAGATAATATTAATAATTTTATAATATTTTTTCTTTCTAAATATAAACAATTTATTATGTGTTCTTTTAGTTCTTTTTGGGGTGATAAATTATTTATTTTTTTAATTGGATATATTACTAGTGATACTCCTAGATACATTTTTTTAAAATCTTCTTTATGTAATTTGTGTATGCTACTAGAAGGATCCATAACTATTAAATAATCTTTTTTAACATTATAAACTACGATAAAATGATATAAATTATTTTTATTAACATGACATATTATAGGGAAAGAAATATTATTGTTTATTATTTCATCATATGAATATTTTATACCAAATCCATCAAAACCAAATGTTTTACTGCCATTAATAATATTTAAAGCATTAGTTCCATTAATATTTGTTTTTAAAATAAAAGATACTTCTTCATGTGAGGCCTCTACTCCATAATATTTCATTATAGATAATAAACATGAAGGTCCGCAGTCTTTTAATCCGTTTTGCTTTACTATTAGTTTTTTATCCATTTAACCCTCCTACTAATATCATTCGCAAAAACTTTTTAAAACACTACTTTTTTATAAAAAATTCACTAAATTTTTTTAGTGAATTTAATATTATAACTTTTCTATTTCTTCAATGGTTAATCCTGTTGTATCAGAAATAATTTTAACATCAACATTATTTTCTTTTAGTTTTTTTGCATGTTCTATATTTAGTTTAGTTAGTTTAGTTTTTTGAGTCTTTAGTTCTTCTCTACTATTCTTTAATTCTTCATTTTTCTCAGAAATAATGGTTCTTAAAGCATTCTCAGTTTTCTCTTGATCTTCTTCTCTGCTTATAAATGTTACAAAGTCATCATCGCTATTTAACT
>USNG01000021.1 GCA_900556025.1 uncultured Mycoplasmatota bacterium | reverse complement strand
TAAAGTTTTAGCTGGGGTTATTATATTTTTAGTTCCTACAGTTGTTTCAGTAATTATAAATGTAGCATGGACAGATTCAGAAGTAAATCAATGTTTAGTAAATGCAACTAGTGAAAATATTGCTCAAGTAAGAATAAACCATACACATAATCTTATTGATAGATTAGAAAAAAACCTTACATCATCTAATTACAATTCTGCTTTGTCTTCAACTAAAAAAATTAAGGATTCTGATATTAAAGAGGAATTGACTGAAAAAATAAAAAGTTATGAAAAATATGTTGCTTTATCTAAAGAAATAGATGATTTAGCTCAAAATTATAATAGATCTAAATATAAAGAATTACATAGTACAATTGCAAATATTGAAATAGAAAATATAAGAAATAATTTTTTAGAAAGAATTGAAGAAATTGGTGGTAAACCATTAAATATTGCTTCTGGTGCTTATCCTTCTGCTCAAGGTGATTTATCATATAGTGTTTATATACCTGATTTTGCAACTGAAAAAATGCCTTTAATTATGTATTTACATGGAGATGGTGGAGGCGGTGAATGGTTGTATGCAAAAGCTAGAAGTATTTATGGAATGGAATTTCCGTTTATAATAATCGGTCCACAAGGTGGAATGTGGAATGAAACTTCAGGAAGAAAAGAAAATTTAAAAGCTATTCTTGATAAGGTATGTAAAGAATATTCATGTGATACTTCAAGAATTTCAATAACTGGATATTCAAGAGGTGCAATTGGTGCTTGGAAAATGGTTGATAAATATCCAAACTATTTTTATACCGCTGTTCCTGTAAGTTGCTCTGCTCGTATAAACGCTTCAAATTTTTTAAAAACAAAAGTTAGAGCTTTTTGCGGAAATGTGGGTGATGAAAGAGGATATTATCGTGTTATGAATAGAAGTGTAAATGCCATTGTAAATGCGGGTGGAGATGCGACACTGACAGTGTTTAATGCTGACCATGGTGGTACCCCTCCATTAGCATATACAAAAGACTTGCTTGATTGGATGATTGATTAGGTTTAGCAATATAAAAACTTTCTATATAAAATAGAAAGTTTTTTAATTATTTAAATTGTTGATGTTTATTTTCTTTTTTAGCAAGTACCCAATCGTATGTATTTTTAACTAATGTACTTCCACAATATTCACACTTGTCAGCAGCTTTTCCTTTTACTGGAGCTCCACAACTTGGACAATTTTTAACTTCTTTATGAGTTACTGTACTTACAAATGTTAATTCGTATGTAATATCAACTTTTTTAGTATTAGTTCCTCTAACAACTTTTTCTTCACTATCTACTACATAGTCATAGAAGTTAACTCTTAAAATACATGTTAATGTAACTTTTTCACCTTCAAGATTGATTGAATTAATATCAATACTATCCATTACAAAGTCTGACATAACATTTTTTTGTTTTTTAGCTTTTAATACTTTTAATTGTGAGTTATATGTATTATATAATTCATCTGATAACATATTTCTTAATGCTTTAGTATCAAAATTACTCCATGCTTTTTGAACATTTAAATATGTTTGATAAGCATCATTTAAGAAACGTTGTTTATTAAAGTCAGGAATGATTTTCTTGATTTCTTCTTCTGAAACAGAATCAAAGTTCAATGAAGTATTAACTGTGCTTGAAGTATACGTTTTAGGATTATTTGTTTTGTTTGCCATAATTATAACTACAACAACTATAACAACGAATATTATAAAACCTATACCACCACTTGAACCGGAACTATGATAACTTTCACTGCTGCTATCCCAATCCCAGCTACTTCCACTGTCCCAGCTACTTCCGCTGTCCCAACTGCTACCGCTGTCCCAGCTTCCACCAGAATCATAACTTGAATCCCAACCACTATCAGCTTTTATTTCATTTTGCTTGATACAATAAAAGAAACAAGTAAAAAGTATAACCATAACGGATAAGTATTTAATAATTTTGTTTTTCATTTTACCTCCATATTTTATTGTTTAAAGTATATCATATTAATTAAAAAATAAAAATATTTTTTCATAAAAAAAACTCATAAAGAGTTTTATATGATTGCCATTTTTGTAATTATATAATCATAGTCTGAAGCATTAAATATAGTTCCACAATATTTGCATTTTCCATTTTCATTAACATCTACGCTGGCTCCACATCCTGGACATCTTCTAATTTCATTATATTTTTCTGCATTTAATTTTTTTGTAAATGTAATAAAATGATTTTTTTCTATTCTTCTAGTATTTTCTCCACTAACGTATTCACCATTACTATCTAAAAAATAATCCATGTATCTTGATGTTAATATTACTTCTACATTTATATTATTTTCATCAACTTTATAATCACTTATTTGAGTGGATTTTACATTCATTTCATCAAATATTCTTGTATATCCTTTACTGCTATATTCTTTAGTTAATTCTTCATATTTTAAATAAATATCTTCACTTAGAAAATGTTTAACACTGCTCATGTCATTATCCATAATAGCATCAAGTATCATTATGAATATATGATCTACTTTAGTTAAAAATGTTCCCTCTGAAAAATCTTTATCATATTTTGCTATTTCTTCTAACATATTTCACCTCTATAATTATATTTAAAGTATAACATAATGAAAAATCTTTTTAAATCTTATTTATTATCTTTTGTAAATTAAAATTTATTTTTTGTAGTTTAATATTTCTTCACTGTCATCTAGGTGAATTTTTTCTTTTCCAATTATTTGATAGTTTTCATGACCTTTTCCTAAAATTAAAAGTATGTCGTTTTTTTTCATTATATCAAGACCATGTTTTATAGCTTCTTTTCTATTTTCTATTATTTCGTAATTATCTTTTTTAACACCAGCTATTATGTCTTCTAATATTTTATTTGGATCTTCTGTTCTTGGATTGTCACTTGTAAATATTACATAATCACTTAATCTTGTAGCAATTTCACCCATGATTGGTCTTTTTTTAGGATCTCTATCTCCACCACAACCAACTATTGTGATTACTTTTCCTTTTTTTAATTCATTGTAAGCTGTAATAACTTTTTCAACTGCATCTGGAGTATGTGCATAATCTACTACTGCAGTACCATCATTAATTTTGTATGCTTCGCATCTTCCTTTAGGTGCTTTTAATTTTGGTGTTTCTTTTAAAATGTCATCTACACTTATTCCATATTGGTTTACAATGCTTAACATTGTTAAATAGTTGTAAACATTAAATTTACTTGTTAGAGGTATAGTACATTCATAAGTTTTATCATTAAAACTAAATGATAGATTTGTTTCGCAAGGAAGAGTTTCAAAATTAATAATTTTATAGTCACCATTAAATCCGTATGTTAGAAATTTGTGATTTTCTTTTTTGAATTTTTCGTAAACTTTATCATCTGAGTTTGCAATAATAATTGCTTCTTTTGTTAAATGATCTAAAATCATCAATTTAGCATTTAAATAATTTTCCATTGTTTTGTGATAATCTAAATGATCTTCAGTTAAATTAGTAAATGATATGATAGAGTAGTTAATACCTGTTAGTCTATCATAAGATAATGCTTGACTACTTACTTCCATTACAACTGCTTTACATCCACTTTCATATGCATGATAAAGTAATTTATAAACTGTTAATACATCTGGAGTAGTGTTATTTAATTCAATAAAATCATCTTTATGGTAATAACCAATTGTTCCAATATATGCTGTATCAATACCTAAATTATTTAGCATTTGATATGTTAAAAAACAACTTGTTGTTTTGCCATTAGTACCTGTAACTCCGATTAATTTTAATTTATCAATATATTTCCCATAATCTTTTTTTAATAATTCTCTTAAATATGAATCAGTATTTTCTACTTTTTCATATGGAATATTAAAGTCTATATCTTTTTCACATATTATTTTTGTTGCACCATTTTCTATGGCTTTTTCAATAAAGTCATGACCATCTACAGTTAAGCCTTTTAGAGCTATGAATGTTTGTCCTTTTTGAACTTTTCTTGAATCGCTTTCATATTTAAACATTTTATTCACATCCTTATTGATATTATAGCATATTCGTAAAAATAAAATACTTTCTATTTTCCACAATAATCCACATTATTTTATGAATATTTTGCATTCTATATCTTTATTTAATAGTTCTTTAAATTTTTTTCCATCATTTTTATCACCAACTATTAGTCCATAATGAGTAGGGATTACTAAAGAAGGCTTTAAATTATTGATGTATTCCGATGCTTCAATATAATTCATAGTAAATGTTCCTCCGATTGGTACTAGAGCAATATCACATTTTATATTTCTAATGTCTGGATTATTGTCAGTGTCTCCTAGAATAAATATATTATGATTATCTATATTTAAAATATAACCAACCCAATTATTTTCAAATGGATGAAAATTTTTATTGATATTGTATGCATGAGTTGTTTTAAAAGATAAATCTTCTAGTTTATAATCTTTGTTTGGGATAACTAAAAGAATTTTATCTTTATTAAAATATTTCATTAATTCATTTTCTGTATCTAATGTACTAACGATAGATGTATTATCATTCTTGATTTTTAAAATGTCATTAATAGAAAAATGATCATAATGACTATGTGTAACAAATATATAATTAGCATCATGTAGTTCATTATCTATTTGATATGGATCAACATAAATAATTTTATTGCTAGTTATTTTTATACTATTGTGTTTTAATAATTCTATTTTCATTTTATCACCTAGGTTAATTATAATAAAAATATGATAAAAAATAAATAATGTAACATAATAAAACTAGGTGAATATTATGTGGATTTTATATGCTTTAGGAGCAGCATTTTTTTCTGGGTTAACATCTGTTTTATGTAAAGCTGGAGTAGATGATGTTGATAGTGAAGTTTCTACAACTATTAGAACTATAGTTATTTTATTTATTTCTTTTATAGTTACTTTTTATAATGAAAGTTTAGGTTCAATTGAAAATTTAAATATCAAACAAATTATATTTTTGATATTATCTGGAATTTCTACTTCTTTATTATGGCTATGTTATTTTAAAGCTTTACAATTGGGTAATGTTAGTAAAGTAACACCTATAGATAAAACTAGTATTGTTTTGACATTAATTTTATCTATGATCTTTTTAGGTGAGAAAATCACTTTTATTAAAGTTATATCTATGATACTTATACTATTTGGAACATTTTTAACAATTAACAAAGTTCAAAAAGATGAAAAAAGTAACTCTTGGATTTTATATGCTGTGTTGACTGCGATATTTACTAGTATTACTACAATTATTAGTAAAATAGGACTTAAAAATGTTGATAGTAGTTTGGCTACTTTTATTAGAACTATAGTTGTTTTAGTAATTATGATATTTGTTTTGTTATTTAAAAAGAAATTTAAATATTTTAAAGATTTGGATAAAAATAATTTAAAATATATTGTTTTATCTGGAGTTTCTACATCACTTTCTTGGTTATGTTATTTTAAAGCTTTACAAGATAATGAAGCTAGTGTAGTGTTCACTATTGAAAAAATGAGTTTAGTAGTTGCTATAACTTTGTCATATTTCTTTTTGAAAGAAAAAATTAGTAAAAAATCTTTGATTGGAATAATTATTATTACTATAGGAACTGGTATTTTATTATTTTAAATAAAATGATATAATATTTTTGGAGTGAAGTATGTGAAAAATAAAGAAAAAGAAGAAATTAAAAAAATTAAAGAAAAGTCTAAAGGATTTTTTGGAGAATTTAAAACATTTATTCAAAGAGGAAATGTTATGGATTTAGCTGTAGGTGTTGTTATTGGTACAGCTTTTAGTAGTATTGTTAACTCTCTTGTAAATGATATTATTATGCCTTTAGTTGGAGTAATAATAGGTGGATATGATTTTTCTGGATTAAGTATTAAGGTGAAAGATGCTACTATTAATTATGGAATGTTTATTCAAAATATTATTAATTTTTTAATTATTGCTTTTTGTATATTTATTGTTGTTAAATTAATGAATAAGTTATTTGATAAACATAAAAAGGAACAAGAAAAAGAAGAGAAAAAAGAAGAAGTTAAAAAAAGTGATGAAGTAATCTTATTAGAAGAAATAAGAGATTTATTAAAAAATAAATAATAGGTGTTTTATGGGATTTAGATTTAGAAAAGTATTTAATATAAAGGGGTTTCATATTAATTTAAGTAAAAAAGGAATTGGATATAGTATAGGTAATAAATT
Source organism: uncultured Mycoplasmatota bacterium (assembly GCA_900556025.1). Next base: position 23,245 of record USNG01000021.1, on the reverse strand, counting down.
CTTTAGAATAGGTAAGACAGCAGATGGAAAAGTAAGAAAAACTGTAACATTACCTGGAACTGGATTATCACATATAACTGAAAGAGATGAAAAGAATTTAGATAAAGTTGTTGAAAACAAAAATAAAAAATCTTTGAAGAAAATGTCTTTTGATGAGTTAATTGATTCAACTGCTGATAAGATTGATAAGAATTTATAGTATGGAAAATAAAATATATTTATTTAGAAATCGTTGTGAATATTTTAAAGTTTTAACAAAAGATGATGTCATTAATATAATTGGTGAGTTTGGTTCTTTAAAAGATACTTTATTAAATTCATATAGAAAAAATAAAAATTATATAGTTATATCAATTGATAATATAATTTTTGATAAATGTGTTAATGAAGAAGAGAAGCAATTAAAAAAACTTTTTGATAAAAAAGGTATTGATAATGTTGATATTATGTATAAAGAAACATTAAAGTATGTTAACTCTAAAAATAAAAAATGTGTTATTGAAGGAAAGAATTTAATATATATAGATAATCTTAATATAATTAAAGGAAGAGTAATTGTTGAAAGAACTAATACTTTAAGATGCTATTTTAATATAGTTATGAGCGATTATAAAAATCCAAAATTAAATGTTAAAGAATCTATTAAACAATTTTTTATTTCTATGATAAGTAGATTAAATATTATTTTTAATAAAATTGATATAGAAAATTTTATTAAAAAGTTAGATAATTATAAGGAGTAAATTTATGAAAAAGAAAAATATTATTTTTATATCAATTATAGTTTTATTAATAGTGATAATTATAGTTTTATTAAATATTCCAGACAAATTATATTATAAGGATAGTTTAATTATGTCCTTACCTGATTATAAAGACAACGATTGCTATTTCTATGGTGAAAATAAAGACTATACTGACTATTGTAAATTTTATTTTAAGAAAAATATAGAAGAATCTATAAAAGAAAATAAAAAATTTGTTAAAGTTGATTCAGATAATATATCACTTGTTAAAGAATATTTTGATAATTATAATGAAGTAGTAAAGAATGCTGATTTCTTTGATAAATATGATTTTGATATTTCTCAAATTGAAGAAAATGATTATGTTTATATTCTTGATAAGAGTAATGAAAATGAAAGTTTAGAAAAATTTGATTTTTATAATTTATATTATTATGATGCTTCAAAAAATATTGTTTATTATATCCATAATAATATATAAGATAAACAAATGTTTATCTTTTTGTTTAGGAAGTAATTATGAACGAGATAGAAAAATTGTTTGATTATTTGAATTTTAAAAATAAAGAAATTAAAAGTGATATATTAATTGGATGTGGTTGTATTGATACTTTTATTCCTTTAGAGTGTGTAAAACTATTTAATGATTATAATTATAAAAAAATATTATTTACAGGTTATAAAGGAAAAGGAACAATTGGAAAAATTAAAAAAAGTGAGGCAGAAATTTTTAGAGATATAGCAATTAGAAATGGAATTAATAAAGAGAATATTTTGATAGAAGATAAATCTATGAGTACATATTCAAATATAAAAAATTGTTTTAAGATTTTGAAAAATGTAGATTATAAAAATATTATGGTTGTTCATAAACCTTATGTAAATAGAAGATTAAATTTGATTATTAAAAAATATAATAATATTTGTGTGCATAATTATGATGTGAGTTTTAATGAATTTGTTAAAAAGTCTAGTATGAGTGAAAAACAAATAATAGAAGAAATGGTTGGTGAAATTTATTTGTTAAAAAATATTCATAGAGTTAAAATTGAAAAAAATATTCTTAAAATATATTATAATTTAATTAGTGATGGTTATAAAAAATATGTTTATTTATTTGATAATTTAATTTATAAATTTTATGTTTAATGTTGTATAATTGATTTGAGGTGAATTTTGATGAAAATTTCTACTAGAGGAAGATACGCTCTTAGAGTTATGATAGATTTAGCTATTAATGGAAAAGAAAATTATATATCACTTAAAGATATAGCTAATAGACAAGAAATAAGTATGAAATATTTAGAACAAATTGTTTCTATATTAAATAAAGCTGGTTTAGTTGATACATTAAGAGGAAATAATGGAGGTTATAAATTAAACAGAAAACCTAGTGAATATAGGGTAGGAGATATATTGAGAGTTGCAGAAGGCGATTTGACTCCAGTTTATTGTGTACATGAAGAATGTTCTAGAAAGAAAAATTGTAAAACTTATTTTTTTTGGAAAGGTTTAGATCAAGTTATAAGTGATTATGTTGATAGTAAGACTTTAGAAGATTTAATTAAATAAATCTTTTTTATTTTGTGTTATTCCTATTGACTAGGTAGGAAAAGAATAGTATAATTCCTATTGAATTGGTAGGAAAGGAAAAATAAAATGAAAAATGTATATTTTGATAACGCAGCTACTACTAAATTAGATGGTGATGTGTTAAATGATATGATGCCTTACTTAACTGATAATTATGGTAATGCGTCATCTATATATAAACTTGGAAAAACTTCAAGAAAAGCAGTTGAAGAGGCACGTGAGAAAGTTGCTAATATATTAAATTGTAAACCAAATGAAATATATTTTACAGCTGGTGGAAGTGAGAGTGATAATACTGCAATTAAAGGGATAGCTAGAGCTAATAAAAATAAAGGTAATCATATAATTGCTTCTAAAATTGAACATCCTGCTGTATTAGATAGTTGTCATGATCTTGAAAAGGAAGGATTTGAGGTAAGCTATATTTCAGTTGATGAAAATGGAACAATTGATTTAGAAGAATTAAAAAAAGAAATAAAACCAACAACAATTTTAATTAGTGTTATGACTGCTAATAATGAGATTGGAACTATACAACCTATTAAAGAAATAGGAGAAATTGCTCATGAACATAATATTTATTTTCATACTGATGCTGTACAAGCAATAGGTAATATTAAAATAGATGTAAATGAAATGAATATTGATAGTTTATCTTTGTCTGGACATAAGTTTTATGGACCTAAAGGAATAGGCGTATTATATGTTAAGAATGGAGTAAGTTTTAACAAATATATTTCTGGAGGACATCAAGAAAGAAATAAAAGAGCTGGTACTGAAAATGTTGCTGGAATAGTTGGGCTTGCAAGTGCTATGGAAAGAGCATATAAAGAATTAAATGAACATAATAAAAAAATAAGTGAACTAAGAGATTATTATGAAACAAGTATTCTTGAAAAAATACCTTATGTTAAAGTAAATGGTAATGTTAAAAATAGATTACCTGGTAATAGTAATATTTCTTTTAGATATATTGAAGGAGAAGGTTTACTTTTAAATTTAGATTTAAAAGGTATTTGTGCTTCTAGTGGTAGTGCATGTACTTCTGGATCTTTAGATCCTTCTCATGTATTACTTGCTATTGGTTTACCTCATGAAACTGCTCATGGTTCATTAAGAATATCTATTGGAAAATATAATACTAAAGAAGAAATAGATTATTTGATTGATAGTTTAGTTGAAATAGTTAATAAATTAAGAAATATGTCTCCATTGTGGGAAGAATTTATGGAAGGAGAAAATAAATAATATGGATTATTCAGATAAAGTAATAGACCATTATACTAATCCAAGAAATGTTGGTAAGATTGATGATGCTTCTGGTATTGGGGAAGTTGGAAATCCAGTATGTGGTGATATTATGAAAATGTTTATTAAAGTAGAAAATAATATTATTATAGATGTTAAGTTTAAAACATTTGGATGTGGCGCTGCAATAGCTACTAGTAGTGTATCTACTGAAATGATTAAAGGTAAAACTTTGGAAGAAGCATTAGAATTAAAAAATGTTGATGTAGTTAAATCACTTGATGGTCTTCCACCTGTTAAATTACATTGTTCAGTATTGGCAGAAGAAGCAATACATGAAGCAATTGCGGATTATTATAGAAAAGAAGGAAAGATGAGTGAAGAAGAGATAGTTTCTAAATGTAAATTAAAACCTCATCACTGTCATTTGAAAAACAACTGATAAAGTTGTTTTTTTGTGTTAAAATATATAAAAGCAACTGAATGTTTACAAAAAACAACTAATAATTGGTAGTTTGCAACTGGTTTACTAGATATAATTTATCTGTAAAAAGGAGGAGTTTGATAATGAATAATTTATCAGAAAACTTAAAAAGAATTAGAAAGGAACATAATTTATCACAAGAAGCATTAGCTGAACAATTAGGAGTTTCAAGACAATCTGTTTCTAAATGGGAAAGTTCACAAGCTTATCCTGAAATGGAAAAAATAGTATTAATATGTAAATTATATAATGTAGGAGTAGATGATTTATTAAATGGAAATATTAAAAAAATAGAAAAAGAACAAAAAACTAAAATTAATGTTAGTAAATATATTAATGATTTTCTTAATTATATGAGTAAAGTTTTTGATGTATTTTCTAGTATGAAGTTTAAAGCTAAAGTTAAATGTTTATTTGAACAAATAATAATAATAGGAGTTCTTGTTCTTATTTTTAGTTTAATTTATAGTCTATTTTCAGATGTCATTTATAGTATCATTGAAAATTTTAATTTGAACTCTAAAATATTTTATGGATTTATTTATCTTTTAAGTGATATTTATAATATATTTGCTGTGATTTTTGGTGCAGTAATTGTATTTCAATTATTTAAAATTAGATATTTAGATTATTATGTTATTGCTAATAGTGAAGAGAATACTACAAGTGACATTAATGAAGAAGAAATAACTGAAAATAAAAAAGTAACATTAAATAAACAAGAAAAAATTATTATAAGAGATCCTAAACATTCTAGTTATAGATTTATTAATGGATTATTTAAAATAGTTACTTTCTTTGTTAAAATGTTTCTTATATTTATTGCAATATTTATTGCATTTGGAGTTATATGTAGTGCTATAGCATTTGTATTATCTTTCTCAATTATTAAAACTGGATTATTATTTGCTGGTTTATTAATACTTAGTATTTCTTGTATAGCATTTTTAGTTAACTTTTTAGTTATGATATTAAACTTTATATTTAATAGAAGAACTAATATATTGTTATTTATAGTTTGTTTAGTTATTTCTCTTGTATTATTTGGTTCATCTTTTGGATTAGTTGCATATGGTATGACTAAGTTTGATATTGTTACTATTGATGAAATAGAAGAACCAAAAGAAAAGATAATTAATATGAGTGATGATTTATACTTTGATTATTATAATGTAGAGTATATTCCTGAAGATAGAGATAATATTAGAATTGTTTATTATGATACTGATTATCGTAAATTGAATATTGATGATGAAGAAGATAGAGTAATAATTTATTCTGAAAGTAATTGTAATACTTTTAAAATAGTTAGGTATACTATAGATAATTTAAATAAGTATAAGATTCTTGATTATAATATTCCAATTAAAGTGTATGCTTCTAAAGATAATATTAAAAAATTAAAAAATAATCTTGATCATTGGTTTGAATAAGTATTAAACATTTTATCATTATATGTTAAAATGTTTTTAGGTGATTTAGAATGAATAATATATTTGATATAAAGGATAAAGTGGCTATAGTTACTGGAGCAGGTTCTGGTATTGGAAAGGATGCTGCTATTTCTTATGCTTCAATGGGAGCAAATCTTGCATTATTTGGAAGAACTAAAAGTAAATTAGAAAATGTTAAAAAAGAATTAAAAAAATATAATGTTGATATATTGTTAGTTGAATGTGATATTACTAATGAAGATAGTGTTAAAAATGCAGTTGATGAAGTAATTAAACATTATGATCATATTGATATATTACTTAATAATGCGGGTGTAGCAGTTAGAGGTGGAGTTGAAGATTTGAGTGTTGAAGACTGGAATAAGTCATTTAATACTAATGTAAAGGGAATGTATTTAATGTGTAAATATATTGTACCTAAAATGAAAAAACAAAATTATGGAAAAATAGTTAATGTTGCTTCAGTTAATGCTGTTGTTGCTGATAAAGATGATATGTTTATAAGACATTCATATAATGCTTCTAAAGCAGCAGTTTTAGGTTTAACTAAAGGTATGGCATGTAGTTATGCAAAATACAATATAACTGTTAATGCTGTTGGACCTGGGTTATTTGAAACAGGAATGACAGAAAATACTTTATTCAAATCAGAAGAATTTTTGAAGATGTATAATCATATGAATCCATCTAATAGACCTGGAAGACATGGTGAGGTTAGTGGACCAATTTTATTCTTATCAAGTGATGCTTCAAGTTATGTTCAAGGCCAATTTATTGTAGTTGATGGTGGAGGTTCTTTAGTATAAAAAAAGATAAGACTATATCTTATCATTTAACATAGAAGTAATAATTTTTATTACTTCTTGTTTCAATTATTATATATAATATGGGAATACTTTCTTATAATGAAAAACAATATCAATTTTCAACATTAAAAGTTCTTGGTTTTAAAGATAAAAGTATTAGAAAGATATTTATTAAACAAAATATTTTGATTACAATATTAATAGGTTTACCTAGTGGAAAATATTTAACTAAGTGGATATTTAAAGCTTGTTTAGATGAAGCATATGATTTTGGAGTTTATATTAATATAAGTACATATGTTATTGCTGCTGTTATGACCATATATTGTATCTGTTAGACTCGCTAAAAATGTTAATAAAATTGATATGGTTAAAAGTTTAAAGAGTAATGAATGATTTTACTCTTTTTTTATGGTAAAATTTAATTGTGATGTATATGAAAGAAATTAATAAAAAATTTAGTAAAATATTGTTAGTGATTGGTATTTATTTTTTAATAGCTTTTTTGATAAAACTATTTATTGATTTATCTTTTAATAATAGTGGATTAAATTTAGTATCTTATATATATTTAGGAGTAGGACTTTTATTTATAATTGGATTTATAGTAGTAAGATATTTTTTGAGAGTGGAAGTTAAAAGATATTTTATGTGGATAGTAATTCCAGTATTTCTTATTTTAATATTATTTCCATTTAAAAGTACATATTTAGATGGTGGTACTCGTGAATATAATTCATTAATTTATAAAGTTATAAAATGGCATAGAACTAATGATAATTATGAAGGTGGATATAAGACTGGAAAAGAAACGCATTTGTTTCCATATAACTTCTTTAGTATTGATTATTATGATGAAGTAGTACCAGAAAACTTATATGTTAGTGTTAATGATCAAAAAATAAGAACGAGTTTAAATTCATATTGTTATACTTCTAATGTTAATAAATTATCGAGAGAAGCTTGTGTTGATAGTGACTATAAAGTATCTTTAAAATACAGTGATAAATTAAATATTAAAAGTAATGATAATATTGAATTAAGTATTAAATTTAGAAAAGTAAATAATATCAAAGTATATAAATATAGTAATGAAAAAGATTGGTATAAGAAACCTAAATTAGATAAAAATGTAAGTGTAGAATATAATAAAGAAAATAATACATTAAATGTTTCTGGTGAAAGTGGTGAATATATAATTTCAATGCTTACATATTATGATAAAAATGATGTAATATATACTTTTAGAATTAATTTAGAGAAATAAACTTAGTTAGTTGACTAAGTTTTTTGTTATAATATAATTGGTGTTTATATATGAAATGGATTAAAAAGAATTATTTTATTTTAGTGATATGGTTAATATTTGAAAGTGTTGCGTTATTGTTAACATATTTTACTAAAAATAATTTTTATTTTTATAATTTTAGTTATATTGGAACTTGTTTATCTGTTGGAATTTATTTATATTCTAATAAAGTTAAATATGCTAGAAATGTGGTTCAATTTGCAGTAGGACTTTATATGCTTATTTATTTAGGAATAATATGTAGAGAAAACATGCAAATTGAAGGATTTTGGTATTATTTATTTTTAGGTGTATTTGAGGCAGCAGTTATACATTATCTAGTTGCTAAAATATGTGGACCAATATTTTTTGGTAGAGGTTGGTGTGGTTATGCATGTTGGACTGGTATGATATTAGATTTACTTCCATATAAAGTACCACAAACTGAAAGAAAGAAAATAGGATATATTAGATATATAACTTTTGGAGTTTCTCTTATATTTGTTAGTTTATTATTTATTTTTAAAGTTAATGATATTGAGTATATAATATTTTTATCATTTATTATTGGAAATGTTTTATATTATTTAATTGGAATATTACTTGCATTTTTATTTAAAGATAATAGAGCTTTTTGTAAATACATATGTCCAGTAACAGTGTTTTTAAAACCTGCTAGTTATTTTAGTGTTATGAGAATAAAATGTGATAAAGATAAATGTATTTCATGTGGTAAATGTAAAAGAAATTGTCCGATGAATGTTGATATGTTAGACAATTCAAGAAAAAGAAAAAATGGTACTGAATGTATTTTATGTTTGAAATGTGCAAGCGAATGTCCTAAAAAAGCATTACATTTATAAAATATTAGATAATTTAAAATATTTTGAATATTTTAAATAATTATTTACAATATATAAAATAATTGTATAATATTTTATAGGTGATTTATATGAAAAAATGTATTTGCATTTTTTATAATCTCCTTAAATTTTATTAATAAAATATATTTATTAGAGTAAGAAATAAATAGTTAAGACTTATAAAACGGGAAGTTGTTTATAAGGCAAAGGTGACTGCTTATTTATTTTTGCATTCCGCTAATGAAATACAAGATTAAATCCTGTTTTTTCATGCGGAAAGAAAGGATTTTTTTATGAATAAAACAAAGAAGATTATATTGAGTGCGCTATTTATAGCTGCAACTATTGTGCTTGGAAGAATTTTATCTATTAGAACTAGTATTATTACTATAGGCTTTTCTTTCGTACCTATTATGTTATCTGCCATTATACTTGGACCCAAGTATAGTACTTTTATTGCCACTATTAGTGATATAATTGGGGCATTATTATTACCGACTGGAAGTTATTATTTTGGATTTACTGTTACTTCATTTTTGACTGGTCTTACTTATGGATTAATACTTTACAGAAAGGAATTTAAACTTGATAAAAACTTTACTAAAAGATTAATCATAAGTTCTATATTAGTTACATTGTTATATAATGGAGTACTTAATACAATATGGATTATATTAATGAATAAAGGAGCTAGTAAAATAGTTGTTCCAGTTAGAATAATTAAACAATTAATTATGGCACCTATTAAAGTAGTGACTATTCTTTCATTATGTAAGGTATTTGAAGAAAGGTTAGTTAAATTAATAAATGATTAAATTAAATGATGTAACTTTTAAATATGATAAAGTTATTTTAGAAAATATAAATTTAGAAATATTTAAGTCTAAAGTTACATATATAGTAGGTAATAATGGAAGTGGTAAAAGCACACTTGCTAATATTATGAGTGGTCTTTTGTTTCCTTCTAGTGGAAGAGTAAGTATAGATAATATTGATATTAATAAAAAAACTAATAATAAATTAGTTCGTGAAAAAATTGGAATGGTATTTCAAAATCCAAGTAATCAAATTTTATTTACTAAAGTATATGATGATATAAATTTTATATTGGAAAATATGAATGTTTTAAAAGACAAAAGAGATAAAATAATAAAAAATAGTTTGGAAAAAGTTAATATGTTAGATTATATAAATTTTAATCCATATAATTTATCAGGTGGACAAAAACAAAGAGTTGCGATAGCTTCTCAATTATCATTAAATCCTGATTATTTAATATTTGATGAATCTACATCTATGTTAGATATAAATGGTAAAAATGACATGTATAGTTTAATTAAAAAACTTAAGAAAGATATTGGTATTATATGTATAACTAATAATATGGATGAATTAGTTAATGCTGATGAAGTAATTATAATAGATAATAAAAATGCTTTTAAATATAATATAAATGATATTTTAAATGATACTAATATTCTAAAAGAACATAATTTAGATATTCCGTTTATGTTTAAAATAGCTAACAAATTAAATATTAAAAATATAAAAGATGTTAATGAAGAGTTTATTTTAGGGAGAATAGAAAAATGATATATTTTTTAGTTTTGATATTTTTCTTTATATATAGTTTTTTCTTATTTTTGATTGATAATATATATTTTTTAATATTGATATTTATATTTAATATAGTAGTTTCTTTTATAGTTGGTGTTAAATTAAAAAATCATTTTAAAGTTTTAAAAAATAATTTTTTATTCGTATTATTTATTGTTTTATGTAATTTATTATTTAGTGATAAAATTGAATCTATAAAAGTAGGTATAAGATTATTCTTAGCTATAGATTATACATATATTATGGGTAATTATTTTGATTCTAATAATATAAGGATTGCTTTTAAATATTTATTTTATCCACTTAAAATATTTAATATTAATATAGATAATTTGACTTTAATAATATCTATTTCATTATGTTTTATACCAATATTAATTGATGAAGCTAATATGATAAAGTTATCTCTTAGAAGTAAAGGTTTTGATTTTAGTTTTAAAAATGTGATTAAAAGACCTCATATATATTTAATAACTTTTTTAAATAATTTATTTGATAGGATGGATGAACTTGAAAAGAGTTTAATTATGAAAGCTTATTAATATGATATAATTGATTTATGGAGGATATATGTCTAAAAAGATTAAACCTATTATTTGTCCTTATTGTAGTTCAATTGATACTTATGTTAGAGGAAACTATGATAGTTTGACTTGTTTTTGTGGTAAATGTAGTAGAACTTTTAGTCCAGATATTTTGGATGAATGTATGGAAGTTGAAGATGGAATGTCACCTTTATATGATGAGAATACTAGTTTTATTAAAAAGTATGATGATATTGATGGTAAAAACTATACAGTGTTTTCTGCTACTAGTGATAATGGACTTATAATTAATATGCTAATGGAAGAAGAATTAACTAAAGGATTTAGTTATAAAAGAATGGCTTTTTATGATTTTATGGAAGGAAAATTATAGTTATGGGAGAATTAAGAGATTTATATGATAAGAATAGTAATTTAACAGGTCTAACTTATCATAAAGGAGAAAATATACCAGAAGGATATTATCCTATGGTAGTTATGGCAGTAATTAGAAATTCTAATGGTGAATTTTTGATGCAAAAAAGAGCCATAAATAAAGGTGGAGATTGGGGTGTAACAGGTGGTCATCCAAAATCTGGAGAAACTCCATTAGAAGGAATAATAACAGAAATTAAAGAAGAATTAGGTTTGGATTTTAGTGATAAAAATTTCATTTTATTTAATGAAGGATGTGACGGTATTGATTGTTATAAAATGTATTATGTTACAGCTGATATTGATCTAAATGATATAACAATTCAAGAAGAAGAATTATCTGTGGTAAAGTGGTTTAAATTAGAAGAATTAGAAAATATGGTTTTAACTAAAGAACTAAATGATAATCAAATATCTTGTTTTATAAAATGTACAAATTTTATAAAAAAAAATAGTAAATAATTAGTTTGTGTGATAATATATATTTATGAAAGGAGTTAATATATATGTACGGAAATTATTTTGATTCAAACACTATGGGACCAACTTTTACTGGGAGTGCAGTTTGGACAATAATTGCTTTTATACTTGCTTTAGTAGGAGGTTTTCTAGCATATTACTTGTTCGTTAAAAATACTAAGAAAATGGATAATAAATTTTTAAATTGGTTAAAAAGATTTTTAAATTTCAAAGAAATGTTAATTGAACCTATTTTAAAAGTTTCATATATAATCTTAGCTATTTTTATAACTCTTTATTCATTTAATATGATAGGTGTGAGTTTTATATCATTTTTACTCACTTTAGTATTAGGTAATATAGTACTAAGAATTATTTATGAATGGTGTTTAGTATTAATTATGATTTGGAAAAATACTACAGAAATAAATGATAAAACTAAGAAGTAGAAATACTTCTTTTTAATTGTTATAATATTTGTTGTAATTTTAATAAATAAATTATCGTTTAAGTAAATGAGTGCTCAAAGGAAGTGATATAGTGGAAGATGAAAAAATCATAGAATTGTTATTTGAACATGATGAAAATGGATTAAAAGAATTAACTAAAAAATATGATTTACTTATTAAAAAAATTGCATATGGAATACTAAATAATAATTCTGATACTGAAGAGTGTGTGAATGATACTTATTTAAAAGTATGGTCTACAATTCCACCGTATAAACCTGATTATTTAAAACCATTTTTATGTAAAATAATAAGACAATTGTCTATAGATAGATATAGATTTAACCATCGAGGTAAGAGAAATAAAAAACAAAATATATCTTTAAATGATTTAGATTATGAGATAAGTGATAATAAGAATGTTGATGATGAATTTAATTCTAAATTATTGATGGAATATATAAATAATTTTATAAGTGATTTAGATGTTGTTAGTCAAACATTATTTATTAGAAAATACTTTTTATTTGAAGAAACTAAAACATTATCAAAAAGATTTAATTTGAGTGAAAATTACATTGATGTAAAATTATTTAGAATAAGAAAAAAGTTAAAAAAATATTTAGAAAGTGAGGGGTATAATCTTGAAAAAATATAAGTTATTGGATGAAATGAATGAACTTGATGATAAATTACTTGATAGAGCTATTGATATTGATACCGAAGAAAAATTGAATTTAGCTAAAAAGAAAGAAAAAAAAGAATTCTTTGAAAATAATATGAAATATTTATTTGCTGGATGTGCTTGTACATGTGCTTTTGTATTTGGAGTAATCATGTTAACAAGAAATGAAGATAAAAATGCAGAATTATTTCAAGAAAAAGATTTTGTTAGAATTACAAATCCAGTTAATGAAGTTAAGTCAGTAAGTGAAATTGAAAAGACTATTGGTTTAAGTGTACCTGTTTTAGAAAAGAAAGTTGATAGTTATTTAGTCATTGATGAAAAGAGCAAATATGCATATTCGACTACTAGTGAAGGATATGAAGAAGATAATGATAAAATAGGTAGAATATTATATATTGATGGTTCAGTATTTAGTATTGGAAGAAATAGTAAAGATAGTGGTATGTTTGGGGGTACATTAACTAAATCTATTACAATAAATGATATTAAAATTGAATTATATGATTTAGAAGGGGTTAGTTATGCTGAATGGAATAATAATGATATATATTATTCTTATACAGCAAGTAGTGAAGAAAATATAGAAGAAGTACTAAAATATTTAGTTAAATGATGTTATAATTATAATGTGATTAGTATGGATTATATAAAAAGAATTGAAGAATTAGAAAGAAATGCCAAAAATATTACTTTACAACAAGATGTAAAACAAGCAGTAAAGCCAATGATAGTTTGTAAAGGATTTATTGGTAAGAATGCTATTATTAAGCCATATTCTATGCAAGGTGTTGGGTTTACATTAGATGATGATAGTATTTATAGATTACTTGTTTTTGAAAGAAGTAAAAATTCTTCTAATAGTTTTGCTAGTGATGTTTCTTTAATACAAAATATTTTAGATAAGTATTTTGTTGGTGGTACAAAAGAAGTTGTACAAGTGTATATGGAAGAACATAATAATGGAAGAGATATACATTCTATAAAGAAATATAGAGGTAGAGGTGGACAATGTATTCAAAAGTCTGCTTTAGCTAGTAATATGTTACAGATACTCGGATATGATTGTGAAATGGTATGGAGTAATGTTGGAAGTGAAAATCATGCATTTTTAATTGTTCATAGTGAAAATAAGCATTTTATATATGACCCTACTAATAGAAGTAAAATGAGTTATCCATTAAGTGGAGGATATGTTAAAATACCTACTTTAGTAGAAAAAAGTGAAAAAGACATTAATGATTTTTATAATGGAATATCTGATTTAGAAATAAATGAACAAGATGAAAAAATTAAAAATCAAAAACAACATGATAAAAGTATAAATATTGTGCTTCCTAGAATGAGATATTCTTGTAGACAAAAAACTAATTATATAAATCTGAGTGAAAGTGCTTTAGATAAATATATTAGTTCTTTACGTTCTAGAGGACTTAATGACGAAGAAATTAATAATTTGATAAATAGAATTAATGAAGATGTTAGGTTAGGTGTTGTTCCTAAAGCTGATTCTTTATTAGAAGTTTATGAAGAAGTAAGAAATGGTAGTGGTATGCATATGTAGTTTGCATACCTTTTTTGTGCTATAATTAATAAAGTTTAAGAGGTTGTTTATGAAAAAAGTTGGAATAATATTTGCTATGAAAGAAGAAATGGATGCATTAAAGGAGTATTTAGATATAACACGTGAATATGAAATTTATGATTTAAAATTTTATGAAGGAAATATAAATAATGTAACTTGTGTTTTAGTTGAATGTGGTGTTGGTAAAGTAAATGCAGCTAGAACTACACAGGTACTTATAGATAAAATGAATGTTGATTATGTGTTTAATATTGGTGTAGCTGGTGGAATTAGTAAAGAACTTAATGTTTTAGATATAGTAATAGGTGAAAAATTAGTACAACATGATTTTGATATTACAGCATTTGATCACGAAAAAGGATATATACCTAATGTTGGAGTATATATTGAGTCAGATTCATATTTAGTGAATTTAGCAAAAAGTTCAGAAGTTAAAAATATTAAAGTTGGAAATATTGCTTCTGGTGATATATTCTGTACGCTAGAATCTATGAGTAATAAAATAAATTTTAAATTTAATGCTTTAGCTGTCGAAATGGAAGGAGCTAGTGTAGCTCAAGTATGTCATTTATGTAAAGTACCATTTTTAGTAATTAGAAGTATATCTGATATACCAGGTAATAATAATGTAGTAAGTTATGAAGAATTTTTAATAGAAAGTTCTAAAAAAGTCGCAAAATTGATGAATGATATATTAATTAAAATATGTTAAAATTATTTTAGAATTGAGCGTGAATAATATGTATGATATAAATACTAAGAATGTTAAAAGAGGTTTAGGATTTTATTATTTATTTATGTTTGTGGGTATTTTACTTTTAGGAATATTTTTGATTATTGTAATGGCAAGAAATAAAACTATAAAACAATTAGACTCAAGAACTACTTCTATTGGAATGACTGTAGAGACATCTCATGATGAACAGAATACAAAGTATTCACCAATATATCATTATTTAGTTAGTGGAAGAGAATATTCATGTCCTTCAAACACTTTATCTAGTGTTAAATCCGGTGAAAAAAATATAACTATATATTATTCATCAAGTGATCCATCTAAATGTATGACTGAGTATTCTAAATCAAGAAGTAAATTGATTTATCTTTTTATGATAGTTCCAATAGTATTTATGATATTTTCTTCTATTAATATTAAAAAGGTAGATAAAAGATTAAAAATAATTAATGAATTAAACCAAAAAGGTAAACTTGTAAAGAATTTAAATTATCATCTTGAAGATACTGGAATAACTATAAATAAAGAAAATATTAAAAGACCAGTTGTAGAATATACTTTATCTTCAGGTAAAACTGTAACATTATATGGTGATCCAAGATTTGACAGAAAAACTAAAGATGAAGATGGAACTGTTGATTTAATTATTGATGAAAATAATCCTGAAAATTATTTTATAGATTTTGAGATTAATAGACTTACTGGTAATTTACCAACTGGTTATTATAGTCAAAGTAAAACTGATGACTCAGAAAATAAAAGCATTTAATTGATTTATATAATAAGTAATGTTATAATATCATACAATTTCTAGGGGGTTGTATGATATTTAATTTTAAAGAGTGCTTGCCTTATATTATTGATGCTTATTCTGCTGTTTTAGGAGAAGAATATAGAGATATAATAGCCGAAAAGATAAATAGTGCTAGAATTTGTTTTTATACTGATGTTGAAGGTGAATTAAATTACATAGATGAATTAAAATCATTTAAAAAGTTAGAATGTTTAAGTGAATTTTTTGATGCGATAAATTTAAGTAGAGATAATCAGCTTGATAGAAATATAATTAATATTCTTGAAAATAATATTAACCTTCTATTTGAAAATGGCGATATAGATAAACTATATTTATTACTTGTGCATTTTGATGATGATGAATTTTTAAGTAAAAATAATTTATTAAACAGTAAAATTATTATGATAAACTTCTTATTAAATAGAAATGATATTAATAGAAATAATTATAAAGAAATTATGTTGAGTCAAGATTATTCTAAAGTTTTAATAGAAGTAGATAAGATTTTACAAATATATTTAAAGTTTAGTGAAAAATATAGTAAATATAAAAAAATTTTTAGTTCTTATGAAAGTAAATTAGAGAGTGAAATTAAGCTTTGCAAAGATACTAAAAAAGCTGCGATAAGAATTTTATTTGTTAAATCTTCTAAAAATTTTCCTGAATATATAAGAAATAAAATATCAAGTAAGACTCTTGAAGAACAGACTGATTTGTTTTTATGTGATGAAGAATTATTTAAATCTTATGGTATCTATATATTTAATAGTGAATTAATGAATGATTTATATCAAATGAATGTGAATTCTTCTATTCCTTTAATGACTTTAGTAGAACTTCAAAATAGTTTTTTAAAGAAAATAGGGTTTGATGTTCCAGAAATTGATTATAGTAATTTTAGTGAAAAGGAAATTTTTAAGCATATTGAATTTGTTAAAAATGAAATTGCTAGTGGAAGATTATTTGATGGTGAGTTTGTTGATGCACTTGTTAAAAAATACTATGCTGTTAATAATTCTGCGCTTAGAACTTACCATATGTGTAGAAAAGATTACATTGATTTTGTAAGTAAAAATAAAAACATAGAAGATATTGAAACTATAACTTATGGTGAAATAATGGATAAAACTGTATGTGTTGTTAATTCAAAAGATGAAAATGGAAAACCATGTGTTTTGTTATACTTTGGAATAGGTGAGAATACTCTAGGACTTTTATCATATTGTTTTTTACATGAATGTGGTCATGTTATAGATGAAAAAGATGGGCAATGTGGTTTTGATAAACATGTTAATGTAGATGCAAATTCTTTTAATGAAGAATATAGAAAATATGAAAGATTTAATGAGACTATTAATGATATATTTGCTATTGAGGCAACTGAATATTTAGAAAATCAAGGAATTTTTATTTTAGAAGATAGTAAATACGTTGATAAAGAAATTCGTCATAAAATTAATACATCTGATATTGATAAATCTTTATTAAATCCTTTAGTTACTAAATATAGAAAACATGTTATTGAAGCAAAAGTTATGTCTGATCCAAGTAGATTAACTTATTATATTGGGGAAAACAATTATGAAGAATTGGTTTTCTTGTTAAACTGGGTTGATGATTTATGTAAAAAAGGATTAGCTAAATCACTTGCAGATAAAGAGAACGATACATTAACTGAACAATATTCTTTTATATTAGAGAGGGCTGAATTTGTATATCAAGAGATTCAAAATTTCTATGATAGAGTTATAAGACAGATGTCTTTAATGAATAAATGTAATTAAAAAAGTTTATTTTTTAATAAACTTTTTTATTTGTGTGATAAGTTATATATTTTTATGACGTTTTAATTTTATAGAGGTATATGTTTATGAAAAAATATTTAAAAATCACTTTAATTTTATTTACAATTATTTTACTTGATACTTTACAAGCTATGTTATTTAATCGTTCTCCTTTATTGAGTTATAGAGTAGATAATGTTGATAAAGGACTTTTTGTTAATACTTATTATTGTAGTAAAAATGGTAAGGTTGAGATTAGTTCACATTTTAAAAATACTAAATTTAATTGTGCACCTGTTCAAATTGAAATTGGATACTATGATAATTGTGATGAGAATAGTGGATGTAAGGAAACAATTGATTTATTAAAAAATACAGATACAGCATGGGATTTAACATTTATTAATAGTGATGGAACATATACTTATGATAATAATTCTTTTATAAACTTTAATGGGGTTGGTAAAAATAAGTATGCTTATTATAAAAATACAAAAAATAATGAATTGGTTTTTGAAAAGAAAGGAACTTTTTTAATAAATAGTAACAATCAAATTATATTAACTCCAGAAGATGATGAAAGTAATAAAATAACTTGTGTATTAGGTGAAGAAAAAGATTTGGTGGCTATCATGAATTGCAATAATAACTTTGGAACATTTTCTTTACTAAAAATTGGAAAATTAAAATTACCAGATTTGATTCTCGATACAATTTCTAAAACCAAAAAAATAGTTGTTAAGTGCTATCAAGAGTCGGAAAGTAGTAAAATTAAAACGATTACGGATAAAGATAAAATAGATGAATTTGTATCAATTATAAAAAAATCTAATGTTTGGACTGGACCTGTGACTATGCCAATGCCAATATATGATATATATTTATATGATGATAGGGATGTTATTGCTGAAATAACATATAAACCAAATTTTGAAATTAGTATTAGAGAAAAAAGATACGCATTAATTGACATTGATGAAGATTTTTTTGATGATATAATAGAATAGAGGAGAATATGAAAAGAATAGTTTTAATAATATTATGCTGTTTGCTTGTGTTAACAGGCTGTAATAAAAAAGAAGAACATTCATTTATAGCAAAAGTAATTGAAGTCTCTTCTAATAGCATTATAGTTGAACCAGATTTACTTGAAGATGAGAGAAAAAGTTCTGATAGATTTATAATTGACTTAAAAGATAATGACACTATTTATGAAATAGACGACTACGTAAAAATATATTATGATGGTGTTATATTTGAAAGTTATCCTGCTCAAGTTGAAGCAACAAAGATTGAAAAACTTATTGAATCAAAAATGGCAAATAATAAAATTAAAATTGAAAAATTTGATCATTATGATTCTAGTAAATATTATGAATATTGTAAGATGGATGATAGAATAATTTATTTTGATGGTTCTATAAAAGAAATTTATATTATTGATGAAAAGGAAGTTAGTTTAAAAGAATATATATCAACTACATATCAAACATTAGATGATAGTATTAAGCATATTACAGAAAATATGGATTAAATTGTAACATTACGTGATGGTGGAACTACTATTTATAAATCTAAAAGCTTAGATTTAACTGTTACAACTTGTAATACAACTAATAAAAATAAAGATATTTATTTTAGTGATTATAAAAGTACTTTTAATGAAACTATGTGTAAATAAATGATTAGTTATTAGACTAATCTTTTTTATTGTTGATAATTTATGGAAGATGAATATATTCTATGTTAATATAATATTAGATAATATTTATAGGATTAGAGGTGTAACAATGGGTGATAAAAAAGAATTAGTTAAAAAAATTGTGTATAAATTTGTAGAATTATCTAATGTTATTGATAAAAGTTTAATAGAAAAATATATAGAAAAATTATGTTTACTTGAAGTGGATGATATTATTGATAGTATAATGATTTCCTTGAATGATTTATTTAATAGAAAAGTATTAACTGTAGAACAAATTCTTTCTAATTCAGATATGATAATAGCTTTAAATCCTCAAAAATATCATTCTGCAGATGATTTAATAAATAGGTTAGAATGGATAAAAAGCATGAATTTAGAACATCCAAGTATGCCTTTAACTGAAAATCATAAGTTAGTTACTAAAGTGTTTGATGAATTTAATAAGTTGATTGGAATTAACTTTGATTGTTTTTATACCGGAGGTTTAATGGGATATTTGGCAACTAATCATCCTTTAGAAAGATATCATGGTGATTTAGATTTGTTTATAAATGAAGAACAGTTAATGGCTTTATATGATTTAGTTAGAAATAATGATGAGTTTAAATTTGTGAGTAATATGGATCATAAAGAAACTTTTGGTCATGAATATAAGATTACATATAAAGATACACCAATGAGTATTGGATTATTTTTGTTTAATAGATTGCCTAATGGAGAAATTGTATTAAGAGAATATTATTATCCTAATCAAGATACAACTCAAGATTTATGTGTTAATGAACGTCATTTTACAGAAAGATATGCTTCAATGATGTTTTCTGATCAAGTTAGAGAACATAATGGAACATTTTATAGAATGCAAACATTAGAAAGTATATATAATTCTAAAAAGAATTCTAGACCTAAAGATAAATACGATGCAAGTATTATAGAAAGTTTTGTTGATAAACAAATGGATAGTGAAATGGACTCTGAACGTAAAAATAATTATGATATTATAGGTCAAAATGCTACTGATTCAATAGTATATCAAATGGAAGAAATGATTAAACAAGATATGTCTAAACAGGAGGGTTTATGAAAAATATATTAATATGTGGTGTTGCTAAATCAGGTAAAACATATTTAGCTAATAGAATCAATAAGGATAACGCATATAATTATATTCCACTAGATTATTTTACCTCTAGTTTTAAAAATAATTTTCCTCAAGTTGGAATAACTAGTAATGTAATAATAAATAGAGAATCTAGTCAGAAATTATCTCTTTATTTATCTATTAAAATTGATGGTATTATTTGTGATAATTGTAGAAATACAATAAAAAAGGAATTACTAAATATTAATAATATCAAAGTAATAGATGATGAAAAGTATTTTGAGGTGAAATGATGAAAAAAATAATTTTAAAAATTGAAGGTATGACATGTAGTGCTTGTTCATCAAGTTTAGAAAAATATTTATTAAAACAAAAAGGTATAGATGATGCTTTAGTAAATTTAGTAATGTCTTCTGCTAGTATAAGTTATGAAGAGAATATTACAATAGATGACTTAAATAGATTTGTAAGTGAAGCAGGTTTTAAATCTTTAGGTATTTATGATGAACAAGAAAATGATAATGATAATAAAAGTACATATTTCATAATTAATGGATTGTTTGCATTATTGGTTTTATATATATCTATGTCACATATGATACATTTACCTGCAATTCCATTTTTGCATATGATAAATCATCCAATAAATTATTCAGTATGTTTGTTTATATTTAGTTTGTATTTTATATATTTTGGTAAGGATATTATTATTAATGGAATAAAAAATATTAAATATAAATCTCCTAATATGGATACATTAGTTACATTAGGTGTTATTTCTAGTTTTATATTTAGTACATTTAATATGATTATGATATTAAATGGTAATAATGAGTATGTAAAAAATTTATATTTTGAAAGTGTATGTATTATTTTATATTTGATAAAGTTTGGAAGATATATAGATGGCATTAGTAAAGAAAAAACTAAAGATGCTATAAAAGGTTTGGTTACTATTACTCCAAAGTCTGCAATTTTATTTAAAAATAATAAAGAAGTAGAAGTATCTATTGATGAAGTTAAAAAAGGAGATATTTTGATAGTTAAACCAGGAAATAGATTTGCTGTTGATGGAGTTATAGTTGAAGGAAATGGACATGTTGATGAATCGTTTATAAGTGGGGAATCAACACCAGTTAAAAAAAGTATAAATGATAAAGTAGTTGCTGGCGCTATAAATTTAGATGGTGAAATTTTGTATAAAGCAGAAAATATAGGAGGAGATTCAACTATATCAGAAATAGTAAGATTAGTGGTTGAGGCTACAAATACAAAAGCTCCAATAGCAAGAATAGCAGATAGAGTAAGTGGAATATTTGTTCCAGTTGTTATAATTTTAGCTATTTTAACTTTAATTGTTCATTTAATATTAGGATTTAGTTTTAGTGAGTCGATTGTTTATTTTGTAACTGTACTTGTTTGTGCTTGTCCTTGTGCATTAGGTCTTGCAACACCACTTGCAATAGTAGTGAGTGAAGGATTATGCGCTAAGAATGGGATATTAGTTAAGAAGTCAGAGATACTTGAAAATGCAAATAAAATTGATGTAATCATTTTTGATAAAACTGGAACACTTACTTATGGAAACTTAAGAATATCAAAAATAATAAATAAATCTGATTATTTAGATAAAGATTTAATAGAAATTGTTTCATCACTAGAAAGTAAATCTACGCATCCAATTGCTAGTGCTTTTAATAGTTATGCTGAAAAAAATAATTTAAAGAAAATAGATGTTAAAGAATTTAAGAATGTTGCTGGGATTGGATTAAGTGGTATTGTTAATGATAAAAAATATTTAATAGGAAATAATAAATTATTTGAAAAATATAACATAGAAAATAATATGTCTAAAGAAGAGAAAGAATTGTCTTTAGATGGTAACAGTATTGTTTATGTTATTGAAGACAAAAAAGTTATTGCAATTATTGGAGTTAAAGATATTATTAGAGATAATGCTCGTGATGTTATAAATAAATTAAAACAAATAAATAAAAGAGTAATTATGCTGACTGGAGATAATGAAGTTACTGCTAGTATAATTGCTAAAAGTATTGGCATTAAAGAAGTAATAGCAAATGTGTCTCCTAAAGATAAATCAAATAAGATTAAAGAACTTAAGAATAAAAATTTAAAAGTTATGATGGTTGGAGATGGAATAAATGATGCTCCAAGTTTATCACTTGCAGATATAGGTGTAAGCTTGAAATCTGCTATTGATATAGCTGCTGATTCTGCTGATGTTATATTAATGAGAAATGATTTGAATTCAATATATAATTTATTTGATATAAGTAAAAAAACATTAATTAATATAAAAGGAAATTTGTTTTGGGCATTTTTTTATAATGTTTGTATGATTCCAATTGCCTGTGGACTTTTAGAGTTTGTTAATATTACAATGAATCCAATGATAGCTGGACTTGCAATGACGTTATCTAGTTTCACTGTAATAATAAATGCATTAAGATTAAAAAGATGGAAGGAGAAATAAAATATGTTTAATAAAAAAATAAAAAAAATAGTTACTATTGAAGGGATGATGTGTGAGCATTGTAAATCTAAAGTTGGGAAAGCTTTATTGGGATTAGAAGATGTTGATAAAGTTAAGATTAGCTTAAAAGATAAAACAGCAACTATATATTCAAGAGTTGGTATTAGTGATAGTGTGATAAAAGATACTATTTCTAATTTAGGATATAAAGTTATTAATATAGGGGCAGATGAATAGTGAAAAAGATTTAAAAAACACAATTATAAAGAACTTAAAAGATTTTATATTAGAAGTTGGTAATAAAATTTATCAAGAAGATGATATAATTATATAAGAAAGAGATTAGATTTATTTTTTAGAATGGAGTGGTAGGTGATAAATATTGTGAAAAA
>USNG01000020.1 GCA_900556025.1 uncultured Mycoplasmatota bacterium | reverse complement strand
TAGTTAAGTCATAACAGATTAAACAATATAATCCTTTAGCACTTAATGATAAATCTGGATTATCTAAAACATCTTTTCTTACTAAAGTGAAATATTTTTGATCCATTTTTAACACCTCCTTTACTTACTTCAAAAGGGTAGAGTTCTACCTGAGCAATTGCTCTTTGTGAAATTTTAGTTATTTCATAACTCCCTTGCCAATAGGGTTTTTCTGCCTTGCATTTTTTTACTTAATGGCTTATCGGCGATTTCCACTAAGACTAAATTTTCAAAGAACTTTATGAACGATAATGTCGTTCAATAGTATAATAACATTCTAATAAATCAATGTCAACACTTTTGAACGAAAAAATCGTTCAAAATTATTTACTTGTTATTTTTTATGGTGTATAATGTAATTGTAAACCCAAATAAACTAGAGTAAAGAGGTGTTTAAATGGATAATAATGAATTAAAGGATATGATTGAAAAAGCTAGAATTGCTAGAGGATTATCTCAAAGAGAATTATCTAAACAAATTGGATTAAGTCAAAGTACTTATAATGATACAATAAATGGCAAAATAAAAAAGGTTGATGTTGAAATACTTAAAAAGATAGCAGAGGGTTTAGATTTATCTTTAGAACAGCTTTTAAAAGTATCGGGATATAATGATGTTCTTGGATATTTTGGAGTTGATAAATATAAAAATAAATCCACTAAGGATTTAAAAGAGATGATAGAAAAACATAAGCAATCTGAATTGGATTTATTAGATTTTGATGCACAAAAAAGAAAAAAAGCAAGAAAAGCTAGACAAAAATTATTTTATACAATGGAGCATTTAGAGATAATGCAAAAAAATAAAGAGAGTTTATATACAGTTGATAAGGCGATTGAAGATATCAAGGTTGCTTTTGATGAATTGGAAACAGTTGAAGAAAAATACGACAATAATAAATTGCCAAAAGATTTTTAATTAATAAAAAAATGGCAGAGGAGGTGTAAACTTTGTTTAGAGAATTGGTTGATGTAAAAGAAGAAAACTTATTATTAATTGATGCTGAAATTTTAAATATGCTTCTATATGATCATAGCAGTAAAAAAAATATTATTTGGGCAACAGATAATTATAAGGAATATGGAAATAGATTTAATTTTGAAGATGAAATTACCATTGATAAGATAACAGGCAATTATAGAGATGTTATAAAACCTAGATCTAAAAAATCAGCTGAAGAAAAAAACAAAAGAATAAAAGAAAATGCAGAAGTTTTCACGCCTTCCTGGATTTGTAATAATCAAAATAATTTAGTAGATGAAGCTTGGTTTGAACGAGATATTGTATTTAATAAATCTAACAAAGATAGTTGGGAAACAGTTGAAGATAAGATATATTTTCCTGAAAATAAAACATGGCAAGATTATATTAATAGTATGAGATTAGAAATTTCATGTGGTGAGGCACCATACCTTGTTAGTAGATATGATTCAGTAACAGGAAAAACTATAAAAATAAAAAATAGAATTGGATTGTTGGATAGAAAATTAAGAATAGTTTCTGAAAATATAGAAGAAGAATTAGAATGGATAGAATGGTCAATAAAAGCAATGAAAAGTGTTTATGGATATGATTGGCAAGGAGATAATGTTTTAATCGCAAGAGAAAATTTATTATATACATTTATTGATTATTATAAAGAGAAATTTAATAAAAAACCAAGCATAGAATTAGTGAAAAAGATAGCCGAAATAATAAGTTGGAATATTTGGCAAATGGATGGATTGAAATTTGTCATTCCAAACAGCTGTAAAAACGAAAAACAAGTCGAGTTAACATTATTTGGAGATGTTGAACATATTGAAGAATGCTTAGGCTGTAAAAAAACTAAAAATAAGAATCACAATGGGATTTATTGTAAAGTTATGAATTGGAAAACTAATAGAAGTATTAAATTTATATCTTTGATTAAGTAGAAAGTGAGGTAACATATGAGAGATTTGAGTTTATTAGATAAGATTATTGTTGGACGTGTTGAACCACATATATATGCCTTTACTACAAATACAATCCCTAATTACATAAAAGTAGGAGATACTTATAGGCCTGTATCAGTAAGACTAAATGAATGGAAAAAACATTATCCTGAATTAGAAAAAAAGTATGATACTAAGGCTATGGTATCTGAAGATATATTTTTTAGAGATTATTCTATACATCAATTTTTAGAAAATGATTTACAAAAAGAAAGATTAGCACCTACAGATATAAATGAAAATATTTATTTTTCAAATGAGTTTTTTAAAGATACTTCCATAACTGATATAGATAATGCTATTAAAGATATAAAAAGAGATTTTGAAGAAAATTTAATGAAGTATCAATTTTATAATGCTAATGATAATCTTAGAGTAATAACAGAATATGCTTCTACAGGTATTTGGAAATTAAGACCTAACCAATTAGAAGTAGTAAATAATTTTAAAAAAGCATATGAAGCTGGTAGAACAAATTTATTATTATATGCTGTTATGAGATTCGGAAAAAGTTTTACATCAATGTGCTGTGCATTAGAAATGGATGCAAATGTAGTTTTAATAGTTTCAGCAAAAGCTGATGTAAAAGAAGAATGGAAGAAAACAGTACAAAGTGCTGAAAATTTTAAAGAATATGATTTTATTGAAAGTGAACAATTATTAAGAGATAACGAAATTATAAAAAATAAACTAACAAATTGTAGAAAAGTTGTTGTATTTTTGACACTACAAGATTTACAAGGAACTAAAATAAAAGAAAAACACCAAGAACTATTTAATAACCAAATAGATTTATTACTAATCGATGAAACACACTTTGGTGCAAGAGCTGAGAGTTATGGTGCTGTATTAAGAGATGTTAGAGATACCAGAGAAGATGAAAATATAAATTTTGAAGATGCTGATAATATTGTAAAAGTATTAAAATCTAAAGTTAGAATTCACTTATCTGGTACTCCGTATAGAATTTTAATGGGCTCTGAATTTGAAAAAGAAGATATAATTGGTTTCTATCAATTTCCAGATATTGTAAAAGCACAGTCAGATTGGGATATGGAACATATATTAGACGATTCATATAAAGAATGGGAAAATCCTTATTATGGTTTTCCACAAATGGTTAGATTTGCATTTAACCCAAATAAATCAATTAGAGAAAAATTACTAGAATTAAAGAAATTAGGAATAACATATGCTTTTTCTGAATTGTTTAGACCTTTATCAATAACAAAAGATTCTGAAGGGAAACATCAAAAATTTAAATATGAAACAGAAATATTAGATTTATTAGAAGTTATTGATGGAAGTAAAAATGATGATGAAGTATTAGGATTTTTAGATTTTGATAAAATAAAAGAAGGAAAAATGTGCAGACATATTGTAGTAGTCTTACCATTTTGTGCTTCATGTGATTCGTTTGAAAAACTAATAAAAGATAATAAAGATAAATTTAAAAATTTAAATGAATATGAAATTATTAATATTTCAGGTGTTGATGAATCCAATTCCTATAGAAATATAAATGATATAAAATATGCAATTAAAAATTGTGAAAAAAACAATAAAAAAACAATAACTTTAACAGTTAATAGAATGTTAACAGGAAGTACTGTCGAAGAATGGGATACAATGATTTATTTAAAAGATACATCATCTCCACAAGAATATGACCAAGCTATTTTTAGATTGCAAAATCAATATGTTAAAGAATATGTATCTGAAGATGGTGACATTATTAAATATAATAAGAAACCACAAACACTATTGGTTGATTTTAATCCAAATAGAATGTTTATAATGCAAGAAACAAAATCTTTAATTTATAATGTTAATACTGAAAATAATGGTAATGATAAATTAAAAGAAAGATTAGAGAATGAATTGAATATTTCACCAATTATTGTTTTTGATAGTAATAAATTGAAACAAATAACTGCAATAGATATTATGAACTATATTAGTAATTATTCAAATTCAAGAAGTGTTCTTGATGAATCAAATGACTTACCAGTCGATTTTAAACTATTGAATATAGACGAAATAAGAGAAATAATATTGAAACAGGCTGAGCTTGGGTCAAAAGGTGGTTTAAAACTAACCAACACAGATGATGATACAGATGATTTTGATGAAATATTATTAGAATTTGATGATGAATTAGAAAATCAAAATAATAATCTTCAAAATAATTTATCAAACGATAACTCAGATAATAATGATTTAAAGAAAATTATTATTAATAAATTTAAAACATATTATGTTAGAATTTTGTTTTATTCTTTCTTATCAAATAGTAAATTAAATTCTTTAAAAAATATTATTGATACATATGATAATGATAATAATCGAAGAATTTTAGGTAATCTAGAATTAGATATTAATATATTAAAACTAATGTATAAAAATATTGATCCATTTGTTTTAAGCCAATTAGATTATAAGATACAAAACATTAATAAATTATCAAATGATGAAACTTTAGATAAAATTGATAGAGCATTAGTTGCTATAAATAAATTTGATAAGTTATCTTATTCAGAAATAATCACACCTAATAAAATATGTAAA
This sequence comes from uncultured Mycoplasmatota bacterium, assembly GCA_900556025.1. The sequence goes on along the minus strand of USNG01000020.1, from coordinate 24,958 downwards.
CAAATGATATCTACAATATCAGATAACGAAATTATAAATGCGGTTAATTCTGGGGCAAATATTTTAGATATTGCTAGTAAAGAAGGAGAATTTACTATAGCATTTTATTCTAAATTAAAGCAATTAAAAATAAGTGAAGAATTAATCAATAACTGTTTATATTCGATACCTACATCTAAAATTGCATATGAGTTTACGAGAAAAGTATATGAAATTTTAAATTTGAATGTAGATAATATTGCAACAAGTTTTACGTCATATGATTTACTTAACATTAAAGAAAATAATAATTTAGATTTAAACAAAATTAAAAAGTATTTATTACAAAATAAAAAAATGTCAGAAATTATGCTGGAAGATAATTTGTTATATGTGGAAGGAGATGGAAAAATGAAGTTTGATATTGTTGTTGGTAACCCACCATATCAAGAGGCAGATGGTGGAGCAGGAGCGAGTGCAAGACCAATATATAGTGATTTTGTTAATATAAGCAGAAGTATTGCCAATAAATATATTTCTTTAATTATTCCGTCAAGATGGTATGTTGGTGGAAAAGGGTTAGATGATTTTAGAATTTCCATGTTAAATGATATTAATATTAAAGAAATAAATGATTGTTTAACACCTGAAGATATTTTCCCTAACACAAATAATCGTGGTGGTGTTTGTTATCTTTTATGGGACAAAGAGTACAATAATCAAGATAGCAAAGTTAGAGTTATTTCACGAAAAGATAATAATATAGTGAGTGATATGTATAGAAATATGAAACTATTTGATGAAAATGTTTTTATAAGAGATAATCATGCAGAATCTATACTTTTAAAAATTAAAGAAAATGAATTTTTTAGAAGTTTTTCTGATTTAGTTTCATCAAGAAAACCTTTTGGTTTAGATGGTAATTTTGCTAGAAGTAAAAATTTGGTAGATGATAAAAGTAAAACTAATAATATTAAGTGCTATATAAAAGGAAAGAATATTAAATTTACAAATGCTAAAAACATTTTAAATCATAATGAATGGGTTAACAATTGGAAAGTATTTATTCCTCGCGCTAATAATATTGGTACTGAGTTAAATGATGATAATATGAATTCTTTTGTAGGAGAACCTAATACTATTTGTACTGAATCATATTTAGCTATAGGTGCAGGGTTAGGAATGACTGAAAATGAAGCTAATAATTTATCAAAATATTTAAAAACAAAGTTTTTAAGATATTTACATAGTTTATTAAAAAGTAGTCAAGATGCTACATCAAAGACATTTGATTATGTTCCTATTCAAGATATTTCAGAAAATTCTGATATCGATTGGAGTAAGTCAATAAAAGATATAGATCAACAGTTATATTCGAAATATGAATTAACTGATGAAGAAATAAAGCATATTGAAAATTCAATAAAAGAAATGTAGGAGGAAGTAATTATGAATAATTTTTGTGGCTCAATTTATATTCTTACAAATCCATCTTTTCCTGATTATGTAAAGATAGGTTATTCAAAAAATGTACAAGAAAGAATAAATAAATTAAACAATTCAGAAGCTGTTCCTTTTGGATTTAGACTATATGCAACATATGATGTTGAAACTCAATCAGCAGATAAAGTTTTGCATAAAATAATTGATAAATTAAATGCTGATTTAAGAAGTATTGATACTATTAATGATAAAGTAAGAGTTAGAGAATTTTATTTAATATCTCCAGAAGATGCTTATGAACTGTTAGAAGATATTGCTATTATAAGTGGAACTAAAGAAAGACTTCATTTATATAAACCAACTAAAGAAGAGATTATAGAAGAAGAAACAGCAGAACATAATAGAGAATTATCTAAGAATAGACATCATTTTAAAAATATTACATTTAAATCTAGTTTAACTAATAAAACTTATTATTCTAGAACAAAAGAAGATGGAACTTTAGGAATATATGAGGAAGACACAAATAATGAAGTACCTAATAATAGTAATCCATCAAAGAAACAAATTTTATTACAAGCTGTTAAGGATTTAAATGGTGAAGTAGATAGTAATATTACTTTATATCAATTACAACATAGATTAGAAAAATTATTAAATAAATAGGCATATATATAATGTCATAATGTCATTTCTGATAATTAGTGTTATAATACATAAAGATAATATGAGGATATTTCATTATTTAAGATGAAATATGCTCTTTTTTTGTTCTATTGTAAGGAGGTAATATGATTAATGATATTTCAAAATTTTCTAAAGATTTATATTTGGATGAAATAGAAGTTAAAGAAATTATAAGGATAATGAATAATTATTGTTATACTGATTTACTAAGTGCTGTATATTGTATAAATATTTGTGTTAATAATCGTTCAGCTTTGGCATCACAAATGAAACTTAATTTGTCTTTAAATTTATGTGATAAGAATGGTACAGCAGAAATAAAAAAATATTGTGAATTTAAAGATTTCTTTAATAAATTAAAACCATATATTAAAACAGGTATATATGATGATCCTATATTGGAAGATTTTTCTGAAATTAAATTTAAATTTAATGGAAAAAAGTATAACACAATTATAGGAACAGGATATAATTCATCATATGCTCAACTATATTTTTTAGAGCCATTAGCATTGTGTATAAATAAACTTAAAGAAATAACAGATATAATTAAGTACAATTCTAATATTATTGATTATTTTGAAGCATATAATATATCTGATAATAAAGAAAATATTAGAATAATGTGTCCTTCTAATATTTTGTTTAAAAGAGTAAAAAATTACTTCTCAGAAATTGATTTTAAAAATACAAGTTATATTCATTCATTGGTAAAATTCAATAATGAATATATAGAAAAAAAACATTTTATATTTTATGATAATAGATATTATCCATTATATAATACATCTATTTTAATTGATATGTTCGATTTATATTATTCTGAATTAGGTGATGAATTAAAAAATAAAATAGTTAACAATGGTATATATTTTGTTTTAAATAGTCTAACATCTATAGACAATAGTGAAAATCCAATGATATATTTTCCAATTAAATTGTATGAGGGTGATTTTGATAAACAAACTCCGTCTTTTACATTTTTGGCTAGAACAACAAAAGGCAGTACAATTGTTGCTATAAATAAATCAGAATATGACAATAATGAGTTAGAAAAAATAATTAATAAATTAACTAAATATTTAAAGGATAATCAATTAAAATTTATTGAAGCAAGATCTAGAAGTTCTAAAGGTTTACTTGGTTTGACAATAACTGATAAGAGTAACTTAAAATTTATTTTATATGATAATTATGTTAATTTATCAGAAACATCACATATATTGGGTGAGCGAAGATTAAATAATATCTTGGAATGTAATGCTCTTGATGTTATATATATGTTATTGTTTTCAAGTGGATTTGATGAAGTAGAGTCATATATTGATTATAATGATCAAGATGAATATGATCAGATAATTGGATATGGAGGAGATTCTTGTAGATTTTTTACCTGGAAGTCAATGAATCACATGATTGCAAAAGGTGCAATAAAGTTTGGAATGATTAATACTGATATTAATACCACAGACGGTTTTGTCTTAGATTATTATAAAAAAGATATCAAATTTTTTCCATGGGAGTCATCGAACACATTTTTGTTTGAGAATCCTTTCTCTTGGAATATTGAGGATTATGGTAATGATGTTTATCTTTTTAAAAATAAGATTATTAAATCATTTTTTGGATATGTTAAATATTTTAGTAATAATCAATTAATATTTTTTGCACAAAATTTGTTTTTTTGGGATAAGAATAATATTGATAAGTATGACCAAATAACATCGATAATTGATGATATTATTTTGAGAAAATTAAAAACTTGTTTTGAATATTTTCAAGAAATATCAATAAAATCAAGTAAGTCAATATATTTTTTATTTATGCCGTATGAGTATGCTAAAAAAGTTGGAATTAATACAAGTAATACTGATAGATTAGTGTTTGGAGATTGCATTGAAGATGATTTATCATTAAATATTCGTTATACAATTAATTATGATTTATTATATAAAAAAATTAGTGAATCGAATGATAGGAGTGTTGAAAATAGATTTATAAAAGAATTATTTGAATCAATAATAAAGTATTATCCACAAGAATTTGATGAATTAAAGGAATATTTGAACAGCACATCTAATGAAAAAAAGGAAATTGAAACTATTCAAATAGAATTAGACTATATGTATAATAATTCTTTTAGAAAGTATCATGTAGGGGATTATGATTATCTTAAGGTCAAAAAAATAATAGCAGAAGTCTGTATGAATAGCGAAATAGAACCTGGAGAATATTTTGGAACAGATGCTACTTTTAAGATTAGAAAAATGCAAAAAGAGCTAATTCAAAAATTTGAAAATATGATTTATGAATATGAACAAAATGATTTACATATAAAATTGTTAGAAATGTATAGCAATTCAGTTCACGATACATATATACATAAGAAAAGATATTCAATGGTTAATAATGTTACAAACGAAGTTTTAAGTGATGTAAGAAATAACATAATTAATCAGCGTGAGGAGGCAAAGAGAAATTCGAGAACTTTGCTATACCTAATTGAAAGTAATTTATATCTCGCAAGAAAAAGTTCTAAAATAATTGAAGAAAATGATTTGAGAATTTTATTGGCTTTTTCTCACTGGCTAGTTAATTTAAATGATACGGCTGATATATGTTATTTTACCGAAAAAGAAGCACATATAAGTGTAAATTATGAATATGTAGTCGATAATGAATTTAATAGTGATATTGATGATGAAAAATATACTAAGAGAGTATATTCGAATAATAATTATATAATTCCACATGATTATAATGATAATGTATATATTGATAGAGTATTAAAAGCATTTGAATGTGAAACAGGATGTGATTTAAAAGGGATATTTGATATTTGTTATTATCTTCAGATTGAATTTCTTCAGTATGATTATTCAAATTTAGAAAATAATGTTTATAAAATTTCAAAAGAAGATTTAATAGAAAATTTATACAATATAGTTAATGAATTAAGTGATGAAAACTATACAAAACCACAAATAGAAAAAAACTTAGATTTTTTAATAATTAATACAAATGAATTAAAAACTAGAAAAGGAAAAAAGGATTTCTTTTTATCTTTTAACGAACGAGAAAATAGAGACAACAGATTTGAAATAAAACCTATTGTATTAGATTCAAATGATATAATTTTTTCACCAGTATTAATGAAAAACGTTCATAGTTTATGGTTAGATGGTATAATGAATTTTATGTTACCATATGAAATAGGAATACCAGAAACAAGAAAAATGATTTTGGAATGGAAAAAAATTTACGAAGATAAAATGGTATATGATATAAAGGATATATTTTTAGCAAATAATATATCATTTGTTAAAGTTAATGTTCAAATTCATAAATTAGATAAATCAGCAAATTATCCAAATGATATTGGAGATTTTGATGTAATAGCTATTGATGATATTAATAAAAAATTATGGATAATAGAAAGTAAGTTTTTAAGTTTAGTAGGTAGTTTTTATGAAATGTTTGAACAACAAAGAAATTTTTTTAAGAAAGGCAAATATATTGAAAAATTTCAAAGACGTATAGATTTTATGAATCTAAACTATAAGAGAGTATTAAAATCGTTTGGATTTTATGATGTAAGTAATTATAAGATTTTGTACTTTATGGTTTTTAATAAGGTTATAGTTTCGCGATATAGAAATATTAATATTCCATTAATATCAATAACAGAATTAGAGGAAAAAATAAAAAATAGCTAATGAGTATTTCTACCCATCAGCTACCCATCAAATAGAATTAAATTTATCAATTTTTAGTTAAATTTTATTAAACTCTATATGAGTTATATGTCGATATTACGGGGCTTTTCAACAAGCCTCTTTTTTGATGTAATAGCCCCCTGAAGAGAGCAATACCTTTAGATAAGAGTTTTGTACCTTCAGGATTAGTAGTAACAGATGAAAATGAAAATAATTTTCATAATTTTGTTGACCCTAATTTTAAACCAATGATAAAAGATTTTGTCTTTGATTATTTCAATTCTTTCAATGAAAGTGCAATATTGGATGGCTATAATTATATTATAGATAGTGGATATAGATCATTTGAATATCTACAAGCAATATGGGATTATAATGTTTCTAAAATGGGACTAGAAAAAACTAGAGATAGAGTAGTTCCTCCAGGATGTAGTGAACACCAAAGTGGTTTAACTATAGATATAGCTAGTCTTAGATATGGGATATATTCTGACTTAAATAATGAAGAAATAGCATATTTAATGAGAAAATATAAATATGGCTTTATTTTAAGATATCCAGAATCTAAAAAAATAATAACAGGCTATGATTATGAACCTTGGCATTATCGTTTTGTCGGAGTTGACTTAGCTACTTATTTAACAGAAGAAAAGTTAACTTTAGAAGAACATCATAAGAGAATTTTACTAAAAAAGTAAAATAATAATTTACTCAAATTCCTAAATGTGATATACTTACTAAAGTAAGATAAAGAATAGAGGAGTTGTGTATGATAAATTCATTTTTTGCCGGGGCAGGTTTAGCAATATTTGGTCTAGCAATGACAATTTTGATGCTTATATTATTTTCAAGAAAAAACAAAACAAACTGGACATTACAGTCAACAGCTTTTTTAATAGCAATTGTAACAACGATGCTTGTTTTGATATCAGAAATTGCAGTATCATACACAATATTACATAGAGGAACACATCCTACGTTAAACGAAATATTATGTAGGTCACATATGTTCCTTACATTTTTCTGGTTCTTTATAGCAACACTTTATGTTGTAGTGGCTTTCTCAAAAAATAAAAACAAAGAAAAATTAAGAATTCATTTTAGATTATATGTATTTATTTCAATAGTAATATCAATAGTATTAGCTGTATTCTTAAGTTTAAATTTCATTGATGGAATAAATGGAAATCCAGCTATGATAGGTTCACCTTATGCTAGAATAGTAAAAATATTAGCGATCGTAGCTAGTACAACTCATACAACAATGTTCTTTTATAATAAAAATAAAGTTAAAAATTTAAATTTAAATCTTTTATATTATTTATTAGTAGTTTATGTTGCTTCAACACTATTCTTAATATTCTTTGCAGTTAACATGAATACATTAAGTATTACATTAGCATTGACACTAACAATATTATTCTTATCACTAGAAAGCCAAGATGCTAAAATACTAGAAGAATATGAAGAAACAAGATTAAATGCAATAAAATCAGATGAAGCAAAATCAATGTTCTTAGTAAATATGTCACATGAAATAAGATCACCACTTACAAGTATAATTGGTTTTAGTCAAGCTTTATATAAACAACCAAACTTAACAGAAGAAGATATGAAACATGATCTAGGCTATATTAAAACGTCTACATCAGAATTATTACTTTTATCAAATGATATAGATGAAATAGCAAAATTAGATTCAAATGAATATCAAATAGAAGAACACAATTATAGCATAAATGATATATTAGATAGAGCTCATAGATACATAGATCCATTAGTAGAAAAGAAAGGTAATATAAAGTTTACAGTAAATGTAGCAAATCATATACCTTTAGACTATGTCGGAGATTCAATAGTTATTTCTAAAATAGTTTGCTATCTATTATCAAATGCTCTTGAATATACATTCTATGGAGAAATGAAATTAACAGTTAATTCAAGAACAATAGCAAGAGGAACATCAGAATTAGAAATTATAGTTTCGAATACTGGACACTTAATGACAGAAGAAAATTTCAATAGAAGTTTTGACGATTATATCGAATTAAAAGATACATCAGGAAATGGAATTAGATTAGGATTAGTTATAGCTAAAAAGTTAATTAATCTATTAAATGGTAAAATAGAATTTATAAATGAGAGAGGTCAAGGAACTAAATATATATTTAAAATTGATCAAACAGTAGCTCAAAATGCAAATTATTCAAGCAATGAAAATATTGAGAAAGGAGATGATAATAATGCTATATAGTTTATTATTTCCAATCGCATGTTTAGTATATTTAGGAATGTTTACATTATCTTATTTTTCAAAATCAAATAAAAGTTATGCTCAAAACAGAATTTATAGATATATGCTTTTAGCATCAATTTTATATGTATTTATTCAAATAATAGCAGTTACAATATTAAATTATCACGGAGATGGAACACTTGTAAAAACATTCTGGAGAATAAGTTTTGATTTTTGTATCGCGTGGTATGCATTATTTTATTTCTATTCAGTTGCACTTATTGCTAAGAGTAGAGAAACGAATTTATTTAGCTTTATAAAAGCAACACCATATAGAATTATAATGGCTGTTATATTCTTAATTGGAATAATAGTTTATTCATTCTTTCTCCCATATGCAGGATTAGATAAGAATGATATGACTTATGTTCCAGGTAATACAGCAATTATTGTATGGGCATTCTGTTTAGTTATAGATGCTCTAATCGTTCTTACAGTTGTAAAGCAAGGAAAAGATTTAACTAAAAAAGAAAAATTAGTTATTATTATTTCATTAGTATTTACTTTAGCATTTATGTCAGTTCAAGTATTAATGCCATCTATATCAATTATTCCATTAGCATTTGGACTAGAAATGTATTATCTATATTTCTCAACAGAAAACCCAGATTTAGTGTTAATTGAAGAAAGTGAAGATGCTAGAAAAGCAATAGATGCGTCTAATAGAGAAAAAACAAAGATTCTATCAGGAATAGCATATGAAATAAATGAACCTATGCAAACTGTATCAAAAATAGTAAATGACTTATCAGTCACACCATATAATGAAGAGTCAGCAAAAACATGTTTAAAACAAATAAGCGAATATGGTTTAAACTTAGTAGATGCAGTAGATGTTATCTTAGATGTTTCTAGAATAAATGGTGGAGAAACAGGTACTGGTAGTAACAATTATAATATTGCAGATACAGTTAGAAATTTAGTTAATGCCACTACTAATATGATTGGTACTAAAAAAATATCAATTAATGTAGATGTTGATAGTAATATATCTTCTGTATTAAATGGTGATGAAGAAAAATTATATCAATGTGTATTAAATGTTTTATCAAATGCAGTTAAATATACAGAAGTAGGTAAAATCGGTTTAACAGTTGTTGGAACTAAAAATAATAACAATGAAGTATTATTATTCAAAGTAAGCGATACTGGAGTCGGAATTAAACCAGATGAAGTAAATAATATATTTAAAGATAATATCGATCCAAATGATTTTTCTAATCCTGAAAGTGGAAGAGGTGTTAGTTTAACACTAACTAAAAAATTCTTAGAATCAATGGGTGGAAGAATTTGGTTTGAAAGTAACTATAGAGTAGGTAGTACATTCTTTATAGAAGTAACTCAAAGAGTAGTAAATCCTGCTCCAATCGGAACATTTGAAATTAAAACAGAAGTTAGTGCTGATAAAGTTAAACTAGATTGTTCTAATTACAAATTGTTAATAATTGATGATGACAAACTAAATATTAAAGTTATTAAAAGACTTATTGCTGACTATAAATTTCAAGTTGATTCAGCAAATAGTGGAGATGAATGTATTAAAAAGATCAAATCTGGTGCTCAATATGATTTAATATTTTTAGATGATAGAATGCCAGAATTAAGTGGTTTAGAAACAGTTAAGATTATTAAACAATTAGCTCCAAATATATGTCCAGTTATAGTATTAACAGCAAATGCATTAGCTGGTATGAAAGAATCATATTTAAATAAAGGATTTGATGGATATTTATCAAAACCAATAGATTTAGTTGAAGTAGATAATGTTATTGAAAAATTCTTAGACAAACAAAAATGAGTTCAATCGAACTCATTTTTTTTACATTGTTTTATTCATATTTAAATTATCATATTCAATATGTATACAATTTCCATTAGGAGTATAAAATGTAAGAATAGAACCATTCTCTATATATTTAAAAACATTTTCTAAATAATTTGGATCTCCTCCAGAAATAAGAGTTCTATACTTTAACCAATTTAAATCAGAAGGATCATAATTATAATTAGGATTTTCATAATTTTTATAGTTATTTAGCACAACTTGTAAATTTGGTGAACCATAATTATATTCGGTTATAGCTTTAGCAACATCGTAATTATTTCTTCTAAGACAATCTTGGAAAATCATAGCTCCAAGTTTAATATTGCCAAATATATCACTAGCTTTTTCTTCAGTAATTACTTCTTCTTCCCATGCATTAGTTTCAAAATTATAAGCTCTAATAGTAGAACCAATCCATGAATAAGAACCACCAATTTGAATTTGAAATAATCCAATACCACCACCAGAATCTACAACATTACTATGAATACCTCTTTCATGAGTACCAATAGCTCTTAAAACATTATAATCAATTCCATATCTTTCTGCTTCTTTTTTAATCGCATCTCCATAATATGCTTCAGTTAGAAAAGCTTTTTCTGCATTTGTTTCATCAGAAGTTTGTATTTCTATATTATAGTCAGGGTGAACTTCTTCATTAACAACTTCAGGTTCGCTGATTACTTCTTCTTTTATAGTATCTTCTTTATTTTCTTCAATAGGAGTTTCTTCTTGAGGAAGACTAACATCTTCATGTTTTTCATCATCAAAACTTAATTCAATTTCATCATTTCCATCTATAAAAGTTATTCCTTTATCTTGAATATTATTTTTTTCAGTTTCTTCTATAGTATATTTATCATTAACATCAACATGAACTTTTTTTAGATTAGCATTTTTAGAAGCAAATACACCAATAGAAGTGATAAGAGCAGCACTAGCAAAAACTATAACACCATTTTTAAATAAATTAGTTCTTTTAACTTTTCTTTTAGGCTTAGTATTAATTTTTTCTAAAGAAGGGAATTCATCTTTAACAACAGGAGTACTCCTTTTAATCTCAATAGTTTTAAAATCACTTTCTCTAGGATTAGTATATCTTTTAGATTCTTCAATCATTTTATCTGCTTCATAAACATCTATATCATAAAACTGATGAACAACAGCATTTTTAGTGAGTTTATCTACCATTTGATACTTCTTATAAAAGGACTCAAAATATTTTCTAAATTTATCTTGAGGAAGTTCAATTCTTACATATTTACCACTGTCATATTCTTCATAATATCTACATTCAACAGTTCTATCATTATCATCAAAATAAAACCATAAACTATTCATCAACGTCACCTAATTCAGAATCAATAAAATTCCATTCTTCATCACTAGTAATTTCATCTAATACAAGTTGGTTACCCGCAAAAGAAAAAGTAGATGCATATATATTCTTATCTTCTTTATTACAATTTTCATAAACTATATATGACTTATCTGTTTTATCATTATAAAGCATTTTTATTACTTTATATTTTTCACCATCTATTGTAAAAATCTCATCTTTCATATAATTCACTCCTAGTATAATTATTTTATATTTTTAACTTTTAGTCAAGTAAAATTAAAATATTTATAGTAGATAAATTTATTTTGTGATAAAATATTTTGTATGAAGAATTATATCAGTGGAAATATTAGAAAAATTATTTATGAAAGCAATAATGGGCCATATAAAATTGGTCTTTTTAGAGTAAAAGAAACTAACGATAATGAAGCTCTTATGTATGTTGATAAAGTAATTGGATTCACTGGTAACTTTAATGATATTAATTTAGATTTAGAATATGTTTTATATGGAAAAATGTATAATCATCCTAAATATGGTATTCAATATAATGTAGAAACATATGAATTAAAATCTCCAACTGATACTGATAGTTTAATATTATATTTATCTAGTGGTATGTTTAGAGGAATAGGCGAAAAAACTGCTAAAAAAATAGTTGAAAGATTTGGAATGAATACTATTGATATTATAAAAAATGATTATAGACAACTATCAACAGTAAGTGGAATGAGTGAATTAAAAGCTAAAAGTATGCATGATAAAATTGTTGATAATGAATTAAATCAAGATATGATTATTAAATTAAATGGATATGGTTTTAGTGTAAGAGAAGCTATTGATTTACTAACACTTTTTGGTTCAAAATTAGAAAGCATCATAGAAAATAATATTTATGAATTAGTAACAAATATAAATTTTGATAAATTAGATTTAATATTTTTAAAAGATAATGATGAACAAGATCCAAGAAGAATAGAAGCATTAATAAAACATAATATTTATAATATGTGTTATGAAACAGGAGACACTCTTGTACAAAAAGAAGAATTATTTATTAGAATGAAAAAAAGTTTTAATAGAGAATTTGATTCAAATAAATTTATTGTTCATTTAAACTCATTAATTGAATCTAATGATGTGGTTTTATATAAAGACTTAGTAACATTACATGATTTCTTTTATACTGAAAAGAATATTCTTACAAATATTAATAGAATTAATGATGTTAAAGAAGTAATTAAAAATGAAACTATAGAAGACTATATAAGTCAATATGAAAAAGAAGCTAATATTAAATTTAATGATGATCAAAAGAGTGCAATTAAAGGTTCATTAAAGAATAATTTCTATATTATAACTGGAGGACCAGGTACTGGAAAAACTACTATTATTAAAGCTATTGTTAGTATAATGAAAAGTATTTATAAAGTAAGAGATACTGATATTGCTCTTTTAGCTCCAACTGGAAGAAGTGCTAAAAGGATGATGGAAAGTGTTAATGTACCAGCTTATACAATACATAAATTTCTAAAATGGAATAAAGAAACAGGTTCATTTCAAATGAATGAATTTAATAAAGTAAATGAAAAAATAATAATTGTAGATGAAGCAAGTATGGTAGATATATTTTTAATGTCATCACTATTAAATGCATTAAGATTTAATGTTAAATTATTATTAATAGGTGATGCTAATCAATTACCATCTATTGGACCAGGAGATGTATTAAATGATTTATTAAAGTTAGATAATGTTAAGAGTAAATGTCTAAATATTATTTATAGAGTTAAAGAAGGAAGTTATATTACATACTTAGCAAATGATATAAAAAATAAAAAACATTTTGATAAATTTGAAGCATATAGTGACTTTAGATTTATCGAAAGTAGTGATGAAAATATAATGACTTATTTAAGCGAAGTTTGTTCTAAAATAAAAGAAAAAAATATTAGTATAGAAAACTTTCAAGTACTAGTACCAATGTATAAAGGTTTATGTGGAATAGATAATATAAATAAATTAATGTCTAATATATTTAATAATAGAGATGACAAAGTTCAAATTGGAGATAAATATTATGGTATTAATGATAAAGTAATACAATTAGTAAATGATGTAGAAAATAATGTGTTTAATGGTGATATAGGTTATATTAAATCAATTGAATATATTGATTCTAAACTTTATATTTCTATAGATTATATGGGTAATATAGTTACATATAAAAGTGGTGAATTTGATAAGTTCACTCTTGCTTATGCAATTAGTATTCATAAATCACAAGGAAGCGAATATGATAATGTTGTAGTGATATTAGCTAAAAGTTTTAGAAGAATGTTCTATAATAAATTAATATATACTGCTATTACAAGAGCTAAATCATCACTAATAATAATTGGAAATATTGAGTCATTAAATTTATCTGTACAAACACTATATGCAGATAATAGAGTAACTTATTTAAAAAATGTATAAAAATATTTAAATAACTAATAATAATATCAAGGAGAGTGATATTATTAAAACGGTTGGAAAAATGTTAACTCTAGCAAGTGGTATAGCTATCGGAGTTATGTATAAAAAATATGAAAAAGATATATTTAAAACAATGAACAAAATATCAAAGAAAATTGATGATTAAAATAGTTCCTTTGAACTATTTTTTTTTCTAAAATTGTGCTATTATTAATATAAGGAGAAAGGTATTATGGACAAAGATGAAAATAAAACAAAGTCTTTAACTGGTAAAACAGTTAGTGCTAAAAAAATAAATCAAGCTTTAAATACTGGTAATAAAATACTTAAAATACTATATTTATTGTTTATAATATTATTAATATACGTTGTAAGTTTAATACTTAAAGATTGGAAAATATTAACATTTGTAGGTAAAATCTTATCAATTATTTCACCTTTATTTATAGGTTGGTTTATTGCATGGATGCTAAATCCTTTAGTAAAAAAATTAACTGATAAAGGTGTTAAAAAAGGATTAAGTGTCGCTATTACATATTTAATACTAATAGCAGTAATAGTATTAATATTTGTATTTACAATTCCATCTCTTGGAGAACAAATAAGTGAATTAGTTTCATCTATTCCAAAAATAACTTCTGATGTAAAAGGATGGATAGATGATATATTTGTAAAATTATCTAATTTAAGTTTAGAAAATTTAGATACAATTAAAAGTTCATTCTTAACTAAAATAGAGAGTTTCGGAAGTAATATTCAAAAGAATTTACCAACTATGGCAGTAAATATAGTAGCTGCTTTAGCAAGTGGAATAGGAAAAATATTATTAAGTCTAATTTTAGCATTCTATATATCATTTGATTTTGAAAAAGTAACAGATGGATTTGTTAATATGTTTCCTAAAAAATCAAGAAAAGAAATTAAATATTTATTAGAAAAATTAGATGAATCATTATATTCATTCATAAGTGGAACATTATGGTTATCATTATTATTATTTGTAGTATCTGTTATAGGATTTTCAATAATAGGATTAAATGCAGCAGTATTAGTATCATTCATCTGTGTAGTGACTAACTTAATTCCATATATTGGACCATATATGGGTGCTGCAGTAGCAGGAGCTATTGGATTTGCTCAAAGTTCATTAATTGGAACACTTACATTAGCATTTATTCTAGTAACACAAACTATTGATGGAAATATACTTCAACCATTAGTAATGAGTAAAAAAATGAATTTAAGTCCAATAACTATAATACTTTCATTATTAGTATTTGAATATATGTTTGGTATTATAGGTATGGTAATAGCTACACCAGTAGTTGCACTATTAAAAATAATTTATGTATTCTTAGATGAAAAATATGATATATTCGGATTTTTAGATAATAGTGATGAAGATTAAAAAAGGAGTAAAGAATGAAAAAGGAAATAATTAAAGAAAAAGATAAAACATTAATTGGTCTAGATATAATGTTATATGTAATATATGCAGTAGTTGGATATATACTTTTAAGAGTATCAGATGTTGTATCATTTGATCCAGTTGATTGTGCTTCACCACTATTATATATGTTTGGATTCTTTTCACTGTTAACATATTTCTTAAATAGAAGAAAAGATGATTATGAACAATTATTCTTTGGATTTATTAATATAGTTACAGCAACATTTTTATTAGTAAATGCATATTATCCAAACGCTGGATTTGTTATGGCAGATGCATTGCTTATTTATTCAATAGCTATTGTTTTAAATAAAGGTTATCATACTAAAAAATTATTAGAAAAAGGTGATATTAATTTCTTTGTTAAATTACCAATGACAGTCATATTAACAATTTTAGGTGTTTTAGTAGTAGCAAATATTTATAATAAGATTGATGTAGGAAATACCATATTAGGTTATTACTTCTTAGTATTTGGATTAATAAGTTTATTAGAACCATTAATGTATATATTATTAAGTAATAATGGAATAGCAGCGTGGTTAACAATGCTTACTCTTGATGAAAAAGAAACTAAGAAAGAAGCACCAAGAAAAGTAAAAGAAATAGTAAATAAAAAACCAATCAAAAAAATTACTGTTGATGTTCAAGAAGATGATGATGAAGAAGTAGAAGATAAGATTGAAGAACCAATCAAAGAAGAAATAAAAGAGGAAGTAAAAGAGGAAGAAACATCTTTAGAACAAGAATCAAAAAAGAAACGTAAAAAAAGACGCAAAAAGAAAAAAACACAAGTAATAGAAAACGAATAAGAATAACTAGAAATAGTTATTTTATTTTGCTATAATTTATACTAAGATAGGTGAACGTATGAAAAAGAAAATAATATTTATTTTAGTTATATTTATAACAATATTTATATATTTTAATATAAACGCAGTAGTTAAAGATGAAGAAGTTAAAGAAAATTTTGCTAATATAGTTTTGTTTGCTCATTTTAGCGATGCTAGTGAAGAAGAAAAAGAATACTTTAATAATAAAGATAATAGAGATAGAATAATTAAAATATATAATGGTAGTAATGGCAAAAGTTTTAAAAGTTATATGTCATCTATTTCATATGGAAAATTTAATGTAGAAAATTATTTCCCACAAGATAATGGAAAAACAATTGATTCATATGAATTATCTCTTACTCAAGAAGAAGCAGAAAAATATAATCATGATGTTAGTATCATTAATGAATTAATAGATAATGTTCCAGAAGTAAAAGATAAAATAATAGATTATAATAATGATGGAATAATTGACAACTTAACTGTTATTTTAAATTGTAGTGATTCTAGTAATAGTAAAATGCCTACAACTGGATCACATAAAAGTACTTATACTGGAGATAAAACATATTCAAATAAAAATATAGGTCCTTATAATGTATTAAATACTGAAAGATTAATGACAAGTATATTATCTTCAGAAAGTGGATTGGTTGCTCATGAATTCTTACATACCTTAGGCTATCCTGATTTATATACAAAAGATGATACACATCCTGTATATACATGGGATATTATGGCAAGTGCTTCTGCATATGTTCAATATCCTTTAGCTTATTTAAGATATAAAGTTAGTAACTGGATTAATATTGATACAATAGATTCTTCAAAAACAAATTTAACACTTCACATGCAAAGTAATAAAGATGGAAATCAAGCATACATACTAAAGTCACCAATAAATGATTATGAGTTATTTGTAGTAGAATTCAGAAAGAAAGCAGAATATAAAATTCCTGATTATGATTCAATAGATTCTAAAATAGGTGGTAGTGGTCTTATAGTTTATAGAGTTAACACTACAGTAGAAGAATATAGTAATTATTTTGGTGAAACGGGTATTTATGTATTTAGACCAAATATAAATAATAATGAACAACTAGATGTTCAACAAGCATTTTTATCAAAAGAATCAGGAAGAACTTCTATCGGTAATAGTGATTTAAGTGTTACAGATAATGCATTAACATATTCAAATGGAACTAACTCTGGAATAGTTATAAGTAATATATCAGAAAGTTCAAACGATTACATGACATTTGATGTTTCAATTCCTGAAGTAAATGATTTAGATATATGGAATAATTTAAACTTTAATGATACTCAAGTAGATAATGCTAATAAAAATATAACATCAGTTAAATTTAATGATACTAAATATTTTGTAACTTATGCTAATAACAAACTATCAACATACACTTATACAAATAATTTTAATTTGATAAATACAAAAGAAATAAGTAATGACATAGTTGATATGAAACTTATAGAAAATAATAATAAGTTATATTTAATTTATACTGACTTAACAAATAATTTATATTTAAATGAATTAAATAATAATGAATGGAAAAATATATTAGTAAAATCTAATACAGATAGTTATGGATGTGATTCTATAAGTTTAAATAATATACTTTATTTAGTATTTAATGAAAATGAAGATACTAAATTATTCAAATTAGAAAACAACAATTTAGTAACTCTAGGAACTTATGCAAGTATTACTTATGGAGGAGGTCAACCAAAGATTACTTCTTTAGATAACCAAATATATGTAGGAGTAAGAGATTGGCATAATAATGATAATATCTTAATTTATAAGTATGATGGTTCATTTACTAAAATAACAAATGATAATTTATCTTCTTCAACATACGATTTAGAGTCAAATAATAATAAAATTTATGTTGCTTTAGGAGGAGATAATCTAAGTATAGTAGAATATGATAAAGATGGATTTAAAGATAAAGTTGAATCTAACGTATTATGTTTTAATCCAGAATTAGTTTCAAATCAAGGAAACTTATATTTACTTGCTTCATCAAATAAAGTTAATGGTACTACTAAAATATATAGTTATTTCAATAATGAATTTAATGAAGAAGGACTAGATGTAGATGGTTATGCAGAAAAAATAACTCTTCTATCAGACGATAAAAGTATAATTGTAAGTTATGTTAGATCATCGGATAAAAAGATATATATTAAACAAAAAGATACTAATAATAGTTTAATATCATTAAGTATTACTGTTCCAAATAAAACAACATATTATGAAAATGAAGAAATAGATTTAACTGGACTTAAAGTAATAGCTAATTATAAAAAAGGAACTAAAGTTTTAAGTGAAAATGAATATCAAATAAATAATTTTGATACAAAAACAATTGGTGAAAAAGTAGCTACTATAACATATAATGGAGTTAGTAATTACTTTAGTTATAATGTTATTAAAAAAGAAGAACCAGTAATAGTTATACCAGTTTATAATATAGAAAATACTAATGATTTAAATATTCCAAATAATGCTAAAGAAGGAGATATTATTTATATTAATCCTATAACAAAATTTGGATATAAATATACTGGAGTAAATATTTATGATACAAATGGTAATAATATAAATTATATTTTAAGTAGTGATAAAAAATCATTCATAATGCCAAACTACGATATTAAAGTTTCATCTATTTATGAAAAGAAAAATATGAATGACAATATTTCTTCTATAATAACTAGTACTACATATAATTCGATATCTATTAAGTGGGAAAAAATAGAAGGTGCTAAAGGATATGTTATTTATAGAAGTACTAATGGTAAAAAGTGGAAACTTGTAAAAACTATAAAAAATCCAAATACTACAACTTATAAAAATACAAGTTTAAGTACTAATACAAAATATTATTATAAAGTAAGACCATATAAATTAAACAAGAGAAAGAAAGTATATGGAAAATACTCTAATGTTATTTCTTCAACTCCAAGATTAAATAATACTACTTCAAGAGGATATAATGATTATTATTTATATGCAAGAGTTAGTTGGAATAAAGTATCAGGTGCAAGTGGATATTATGTGTATAGATCTGACTCAATCAATGGTAAATATAAAAAAATAGCTACAACTACTAAAACAAATTATTATGATAAAAAAGCTAAAGAAGGAATAACTTATTATTACAAAATACTACCATATAGAAAAGTACGTGGTAGAAGAGTAACAGGTAATTATTCTAATGTTAGTAGCTCTATGAGATTAAGTGATTATATTAACTTTAGTCTTGAAAGAGGATATAGAAGTATCAAACTCATAATAAATAAACTTCCATCTGCTAAAAAATATTATATTTATAGAAGTACTAGTAAAAATGGAAGATATTCTAAAGTTGCTACTTTAAATCCAAATAGTTATGAAGGAGAACAAATTATTTGGACTAATTACAAATTATCAAAAAATAGAACTTACTATTATAAAATAAAAGTAAGTAATAATAATACTAGTGATTTTAGTAGTAAAAAATCAGCTAGAACATATAAATAGGATTAATTTCCTATTTTTATTTTAATTAAAAAGAGACTATCTAGTCTCTACAATTAATTTAATGGCAGTTTTTTCTTTACCATCAATAACAATATCATAAAATGCAGGTGTACAAATTAAATTAAGACCTAATGGAGCTACAAAACCACGAGCAATAGAAATAGCTTTAATAGCTTGATTAACAGCTCCAGCTCCTACAGTTTGTACTTCAATTTTCTTACTACCTTCTCTAAAAGAATTAGCTATACTACCAGCTACCTTTTGAGAAATACTTTTACTTGATACTTTTATTATATCCATGTTTTTCACCTCATTAAATTTATATGATTAATATTTTTAAAAAGAACTAACTATTAAATCAACTTTAATATCATATAAATCATGAGGTATATTATCTATTAAACATTCTTTAAAACAAATACCTATTTTATAAATATTTTTATTACTCAAATACTTATCATAATATCCTTTACCATATCCAATTCTATAACCATTCTTATCAAAACATATTCCAGGAACAATACAAACACAATTATTAGATGTAACTTTATCATTACTAGTAGGTTCTAGTATATCAAAACTTCCTTTCTTTAATTCATCAACACTTTTTATATAATAAAAATCCATATCATTTCCACATACCCTAGGTAATGCAACTTTCTTATGTTTTAAAAAATAATTAATCATCTTAAATGTGTCAACTTCGTCACTTAGAGAAGAATATAGTAATACTGTATCACATTTATTAACACATTTATTATTAATAATTTTTTGATATATTATTTCACTTTGATTATTCTTATCTAGTATATCTTTTCTTACTTGTTTAAATTTAATTCTTAATTCATTTTTATTCATAATAATATTGTATCATAATTGTAAACAAATTCAAAAATATAGCAAAAGAACATTAAATAGTGTATAATATTTTAATAGATAGAGGTGAAGATATGTTTCAAACAATATTGAATATATTATCAAAAGTTCTTGATATAGCAATAGTATGGTTTATGTTCTATCAATTACTAAAGTATTCAAGAAATAATTTTAAACTTACATTAATATTTAAAGGTGTACTTATCATAATAGGATTAAAACTATTAAGTGATTGGTTAAACTTAAATACTGTAGGAATTATACTTGAATATGTTATATCTTGGGGACCACTTGCTTTAATAATTATATTTCAACCAGAAATCAGAAATGTTCTTGAGAGTATTGGAAGAAGTCAATTACTAGGAAGACATAAAACACTAACAGTTGATGAACGTGAAAAGTTAGTTTATGAAATAATAAATGCAGTTGATTATTTAAAGAAAAATAAAATTGGAGCATTAATGGTAATTGAAAGAGATTATAGTTTAGCTCAATATATTGAACCAGCTAATAAAATATATGCTGATTTAAGTAGCGAATTATTAATATCAATCTTCTTTCCAAATAACCCATTACATGATGGTGGAGTAATTATTCAAGGAAATAAAATCACTTGTGCTGGAAGCGTATTTCCAACAAGTATGAATCCTAATATTTCTAAGAGATTAGGAACTCGTCATAGAGCAGCATTAGGAATCAGTGAAATAAGTGATTGTATAGCAATCGTAGTAAGTGAAGAAACAGGAAGAATATCAATAGCAATTCAAAGTGAATTAAATTATAATTTATCTTTAGATGATGCTAAATTATTGCTTCTAGAAGAATTACAACCTAAGAAAGAAACATTTTATGAAGCAGATGTAGAAAGTGAGAGTGATACAAATGAAGAAAGTTCTAAGTAAAATTCTCAAATTTATAGGTAAAATATTTAAAGCCATATATGCTATAGTAGATGCTGCTATAGTAACACCACTTTCAAAATTAGTTTATTTTATAAATGATAAGATAACTACTAAAGGTGGAGGATTTGATAAATTTATTAATAATCCAAATACTCTAATATATATATCATTATTATTTGCATTTGCTGCATTCTTCGCAGTAGATAGAAAGATAATAACATTAACAGAGAAAGAAGCAACAGTTTTATCAAATATTCCAATAAATGCAGAATATAATGAAGAAACATATGTTGTAGAAGGAATTCCAGAGAGTGCTGATATAGTACTTATGGGTAGAAAAAGTGATTTATACTTAGCTGAACAATTAGGAGATCATGCATTATCTTTAGACTTAACAGATTTATCTGAAGGAACACATAAAGTAAATGTTAAATATAATAATCCAATTAATACTTTAGAGTATAAATTAGATCCATCAAGAATAACATTAGTAATATATAAGAAAGTTAGTGAATCAAGAACATTAACAACAGACATATTAAATCAAGATAAATTAAATAGTACATTAGTTATTAGTTCAGTTGAACTTGATAGAGATAGTGTAATAATTAAATCATATAAAGAAAAATTAGAAAAGGTTGCTAATGTTAAAGCTATAATTGATGTAAATGCATTAAATGCATCAAGTTCTGGAGAATATACATTAGAAAATGTTAAATTAGTTGCATATGATGATAAAGGTACAGAAATTCCAGATATAGAAGTTGTACCAGGAAATATAACAGCTAAAGTAACAATAACTAGTCCAAGTAAAGTAGTACCAGTTAAAGTAGTACCTACAGGAAATGTAGCTAGTGGTAGTGCTATTAGTTCAATAACATCAAATGTAAGCAATGTAACACTTTATGGTGAAGAAAGTATATTAGATGGTATTAAAGAAGTAGAAGTTAAAATTAATGTTGATGGTTTAAATGGTGATAAGACATATCAAGAAACAATAACTAAGCCAAACGGAGTTAGATCTATGTCTGATACTGCAGTAACAATCAAAGTTAAGATGGAAAAAGAAACATCTAAAGAATTTAAAGATATTCCAATAGAATTTAAAAACTTAGATACCTCAAAATATACAGCATTAGCTAAGAGTGCTGACTCAACTAAAGTAACAGTAGTAGTAAAAGGAGTAGAAACATTACTAAATAAAGTAGAATCTGGAAGCATAAAAGCTTATGTAGATTTAAGTTCATTAGAAGAAGGAACTTGGGAAGTACCAGTTATGGTAGAAGGTAGTGACGTTAAATTAAATTACTCATCAAGAACTACTAAAGTAGAAGTTGTTATAAGAAAAAAATAGGGATGTGAAATACATTCCTTTTTTTGCAACAACATATCAAACATCATGCATAAGAATAACGAAAAGATATTTTTAAAAATCGATTTATAGACATCATAACAAAAATATTTGAAACTAGCATATTTAAGACATATAATAATTAAATATGTCAGTAAATATTTCATGTTTATAATAAAATATAAAAGAAAAGGAGATGAATAAATGACAGAAACTGAAGTAATTGAGATAATAAAGTATTTAAAAACATATAAAACTGAAACCAATAAAATAGAAGCCAAAGCTGCTTTGGTAGACTTTCCTAAAAAATGCTATGATACTTTTTCAAGCTTTTCAAATAAATATGGTGGGGTTATCATATTCGGTATAAACGAAGAAAAAGGGTTTGAAATAGAAGGAGTTTATAATTTAAATGATCTACAAAAGAAAATAAGTTCATTATGTAGTGATTCAATGTCACCAACCATAAGGCCTGATATTTTACCTATAAAGTATGAAGGAAAGAACTTATTAGCAGTTAAAGTTGATGAGATAACACAAAATAAAAAGCCATGTTTTTACATACCTAAAGGATTAAATAAAGGCTCTTACACAAGAGTAGGTGACAGCGATGAAATAATGACCGATTACGAAATTTATGCTTTGCAAAGTTATAATGACCATATATTTGAAGATACTAGACCAACAAGAAGGTCAACTGTTGAAGACTTGAATTATGAGGAATTGAATAAATATGTAAACAAAGTAAAGGAAACAAAACCTAATTTCGCAAAAAATGACTTTGATAAATGTTTGAAACTATGTGGTATAACAGATAATAGTGAGGACAAAGTATATCCAACATTAGCTGGCACAATGTTATTTGGCGAGTATCCACAATCATATTATCCACAATTATTTGTTGCATGTGTTGTTGTACCTGGCATAGAATTAGGAGATACTGGTGCAATGGGTGAAAGGTTTATTGATAATAAAAGAATTGAAGGCACTATAGAAGAAATGATAACAGGTACTATGAATTTCTTAACACGTAATATGAAAACAAGCGTTATCATAGATTCTAGAGGACAAAGAATTAATAGAACTGAATATCCGTTAGAAGCATTAAGAGAAGCTGTTGCAAATTCACTTATTCATAGAGATTATAGCACACAAACAGAAAATGCTTATGTATCTGTATACATGTATAATGATAGAATAGAAATTATTAATCCAGGTGCGCTTTATGGAACAAATAAACTCGAAAAACTAGGAACAGCTACAACTATGGAATCAAGAAATCCAACAATCGTAAGAATTCTTGAAGAAAAGGGAGATGTAATTGAAAATCGCCATTCAGGAATACCTACAATGAAAAGAGAAATGAAAAAATATGGATTACCTGAACCAGAGTTTTATGAAGAAAGAGATAGTTTTAAAGTAATATTTAGGAATACTAATACTAAACTTGAACAACCAGTTGGTGGTCAAGTTAGTGGTCAAGTCAGTGGTCAAGTCAGTGAACAACAAAAATCAGTTTTGAACTTTTGCATAGAACAAAAATCCACTAAAGAAATAATGTTACATCTTGGAATTAACTCTAGAAGATATATTAGAGAAAAAATAATTAAACCTTTAGTTGATGAAGGAAGATTAGATTACACTAATAAAAATCATATTAATGCAAGTAATCAAAAGTATATAACAATAAAAAGTGAAGAAATAGAAAAATAATTTTTCGGAGTGCTGACAAAGATCAAACAAAAAATATTTTCTAAAAAGTACTTTACAAAGGTAAAAAAGTATTGTATAATGAAACACGTTGAAGTGACCAAAGACAGTAAGTGAAAAATTAAATCTTACCGAGGAAACATATAATGACGATTATACAGTTTCCTTGTCATGAGGAAACTTTTTAATTATATGAAAGGAGACTATATGGCAAGTAAAGAGATTCTTAAACAAAAACAAGCTGTTGTTAAAGAAATAACTGATAGATTAGATAATGCTAAAACATTCTTGTTATTAAATTATCAAGGTTTAACAGTTAGTGAAATGGCAGAATTGAGAGAAGGTCTTAAGGAAGTTAATTCAGATGTAAAAGTTTACAAAAATACTCTTATGAATTTAGCATTAAAAGATAAGAATATTGAATTAAGCGATTACATGCAAGGACCAAATGCTTATTTATTTGCAGATTCTATTATTGAACCTATCAAAGTTGTTAGTAAGTTTGCTAAAGAACACCCAG